>NZ_JAPDUI010000049.1 GCF_025980345.1 Arenimonas sp. GDDSR-1
ATCGCCACCCTGGAACACTTCTGGTGGCCGTAAGTGCGTGCCGCCGCGGCCAGCCTTTGGCTTCTGCTGGCCCTGCCCGTCGCGGCCGCTGACGCGCCGCCGCTCTGGCGCCTCGATCCGCTGGCCTCGCAGGCGCAATTCCGTGTGCATCTGCGCTTGGCCATTCCGGCCGAGGGCCGCTTCAAACGCATCAAGGGCGAGATCCGGCCGCTGCCCGATCAGAAACTGAGCGTGCGTGTGCAGCTCGATGCCCGCGAATTGGTGATGGGCGGTCCGGCCTGGATCCAGAAAGTGACGCACTCGCCGGCCTTCCTCGACAGCGCCGCGCATCCCGAGATCCGGTTTCAATCGCTGCCGTTCTCGAGCCAAGTGCTGGTGTCCGGCGGCGATATCGCCGGCACGCTGACCCTGCGCGAGCTCAGCAAACCGGTGACCTTCCGCGTGCTGCCCACCCAGTGCCGGCAGCCGGGCATCGCCTGCCCGATCTCGGCCAGCGGCACGCTCAACCGGCACGACTTCGGCATGCACGCCTACCGCTGGAGCCTGCGCGACGAGGTGGTGGTCGGATTTCAGTTAAAATTCGCCGATGATCACTAGACTGGCCGCGGCCGTGCTGATGCTGGCGCTGGGCGCCTGCGCCAGCCTGCCGGAAAACAAACACCGCGAGGCCGAAGCCTTTGCCGGCAGCCTGCAGGACCGCGCTTCGGCCTGCACCGCGCCGGCCGGCTGCGGGCTGGCCTCGCCGTTGCGCGATCTGGCCGATGCCGTCGCCGCGGGCCGCGGCGACGGCAAACACGAGGTCATCCTGCTCGATCAGGGCAACGACGCGCTGTTGACCCGCCTGCACATGATCGAGAGCGCGCGGCACAGCATCGAGCTGCAGGTGTTCATCTACGACCTCGATGAAACCGGCACCCTGGTGCTCGACGCGCTGGTGCGCGCCGCCCAGCGCGGGGTGAAGGTGCGCCTGCTGCTCGACCAGCTGTACGGCCTGACCCGGCCGCAGCTGCAGGCCAAACTCGCGGCCCTGCACCGCAATTTCGAGCTGCGCCTGTACAGCCCGATGTTCAACCAGGCCAAGACCGACAAGGCCGAGTTTTTCGCCGGCGTTCTGTTCCGGTTCCGCAACCTGAACCAGCGCATGCACACCAAGCTGCTGCTGGTCGACGACCGCATGGCGGTGGTCGGCGGCCGCAACATCCAGGACCGCTATTTCGACTGGGGCCAGAGCTACAACTACCGCGACCGCGATCTGTGGGTGGCCGGCCCGGTGGTGAACAGCATGCGCGACAACTTCAATGCCTTCTGGCTCAGCGAGCGCAGCGTGGCCGCGCCGCAGCTGGACGACGTGGCGCGCGTGCTGCTGGACGCGCAGGCCGATCCGCAGCGCCTGCAGCTGCCGCAGCGTGCCTATTCGCCGCGCATGAACGCCATGGCCGCGATGGCGCAGGACGGCCCGCGGGTGATCAGCGAGCTGGCCGCCTACCGGCGTGCCGTGGGCGATGCGGTGTTCTACGCCGACCTGCCGGAAAAGCATGCCGACGAGGCCAGCAGCCGGGCGCGCGCTTCCAATGCGGTGTATCAGATCATCTCGCAGGCGCAGACCAGCGTGCTGCTGCAGACCCCGTACCTGGTGATGTCGCGCCTGGCCCGGCAGAGTTTCCGCCAGCTGCAGCGCCGCGCCAAACCGGTGCAGGTGCAGGTCTCGACCAACTCGTTGGCCGCCACCGACGCCTTCCCGGTGTACGCGCTGTCGCACAAATACAAGCGCCTGTACCTGCGCGAGCTCGGCTTCCGCATCCACGAGTTCAAACCGTTCCCGGCCTCGGCCTTCATGCGCGTCGGGCGCGAACCGGGCTGGCTGGAGAAAGAGGAAACCGAAGCCGGCGACGGCCCGGGCCTGTTCGGCTACACCGGTTCCGGCGCGCAGGCACCGGTGCCGCTGAACAAGGAAGGCCAGCGTGTCGGCCTGCACGCCAAATCGATGGTGATCGACGGCCGCATCGCGGTCATCGGCAGCCACAACTTCGATCCGCGCTCCGACGACTACAACACCGAAAGCATGCTGCTGATCGACGATGCCGGCTTCGCCGCGCTGCTGTCGGCCAGCATCCGCAACGACATGCTGCCGGAAAACGCCTGGGCCATCGCCCCGCGCGAGACCCTGCCGGAACTGGCCGACTTCAACTACACCATGGGCAAGCTGTCCGAGCAGATGCCGGTGTTCGACGTCTGGCCGTGGCCGTACGCCACCAGTTTCCAGGTCCGTAACGAGTGCGGGCTGATGGACTACACCGCCCCGGAATTCATCGGCTGCAGCGAGGCGGTCGGCGACTTCCCGGAAGTGAACATGAGCCTGAAGGGCATCTATACCCGCATCATCACCGTGTTCGGCGCCGGCCTGGAGCCGATCCTGTAATCCAAGAATTGTTCGGGTTGACGCTGTCTGGGGCAGGCGGTACTCTTAGCGTTCAGTCAAATCGCACCAGGGGAAACACCATGCCGATGTCCTTCACCATCGAACTGTCCGACCGGGACCTGACGCACTTCAACGAAGCCATCGCCAAGGCCAAGGCCGCCGCCGCCGGCAAATCCGACGCCGAAGTGACCGGCGCCGCCCGCCAGCTGCTGGTCAATGCCGCCAACCTGACCCTGCCCGATTTCATTGCCAGCCGCCTGAACAAGCTCGACGCCATGATCGCCATGCTGGTCGACGAGGCCTGGGCCTTGCCGGAAGAAGATCGCGCCCGGGTGAAATCGGCCATGGCCTATTTTTCGGAAAGCGAAGATCTGATTCCCGACACCATTCCGGTGCTCGGCTTCTTCGACGACGCCATCGCCATCGAACTCAGTGCCCGCGATCTGGTGCATGAACTGGCCGCTTACGACGAATTCTGCAACTTCCGCGAAGAACAGGCCGCCGACCGCGGTCTGGATCCGGCCGCCGTCGGCCGCGCCGACTGGCTGTCGGTGCGCCGTGACGAACTGGTCACCCGCATGCATCGCCGTCGCAACCGTGAAGAGGGCGGCAGCTACGGCTCCAGCTCCGGCTACGGTGGCGGCAGCGGCGGTTACATCAGCAACGCCTGGCGCCCGGGCCCGCTGCGCGTGCGCTGAGCCGCCCGTGGTTCGGGTGAAAAAGCGCGGCATGTCCGCGCTTTTTTCCGTTTTGGCCGGCGCTTCGCGCTAAAATGAACCGTCATCATCGGTTCCCCGCCATGCCCCGATTTTTCCGCTACCTCTACCGCGTTCCGCTGCTGCTGGTGCATGCGCTGATCGGTCTGCCGATCGTGCTACTGCTGCTCAGCCCGGCGTTCGGCCGGTTCAGCATCTACGGCGAGCGCGTGGATCAATGGGCGGCCGGATTCTGGTCGCGCCTGTTGGTGCGCATCTTCGGCCTGCGCATGCGCCGCTTCGGCACGCCGCTGCCGGGCGCGGTGCTGTTCGTGGCCAACCACATCAGCTGGATCGACATCTGCGTGCTGCACAGCCAGCGCTGGATGGCCTTCGTGGCCAAGGCCGAAATCGAACGCTGGCCGCTGATCGGCACCGTGGTCAGCCATGCCGGCACCATCTACCATCACCGCGGCAGCAATGATTCCCTGCACGGGGTCATGCACCAGATGCTCGAACGCCTGCAGACCGGTTTCGCGGTCGGCGTGTTTCCCGAAGGCCGCACCCATTCCGGCCACGCCATCGGCGTGTTCCATGCCCGCATCTTCCAGCCGGCGGTGCTGGCCGGCACACCGGCGCAGCCGATCGCCATCAAATACGGCGACAAAGGCGATGCCCAGGTGCTGATGGCGTTCGGGCCGAAGGAAAATTTCTTCAGCAACCTCTGGCGCGTGCTCGGCGAACCGCCGCGGCCGTGCGAAGTGCATTTCCTCGAACCGGTGGCCGCGCACGAAGACGGCCGCCGCAAGATGGCCGATCTGTGCCGGCAGCGCATCGTCGACGTGATGGCGGCGTCCTGATGCGGGTCGGTGTACCGGCATTCCGCGCCGAGGGCGTGTTCAAGAATCCGCATGTGCAGTCGGTGCTCAGCTCCAGCCCCTGGCGCCGGCGTGCCGGCGCGAAGCGGCTGGCCGCGCTCGGCGTGAGCAGCCGGACGCATGTGCTCGATCTGCCCGAGGGCATCCGCCTGTCCGGACTGTACACCGCGGCGCCCGCGCCGCGCGCCGACGGCGCACTGGCCCTGCTGCTGCATGGCTGGGAAGGCAGCGCCGAATCCAGCTACATCCAGCACAGCGCGGCCGAACTGCTGGAGTCCGGGGTGGCGGTGTTCGCGCTGAATTTCCGCGATCACGGCCAGACCCACGATCTGAACGAAGGCCTGTTCCATTCCTGCCGGCTGCAGGAAGTGATCGATGCCGCGCGCGCCGTGGTGGCGCATTACCGGCCGGGCCGGTTCGCGGTGGCCGGTTACTCGCTGGGCGGCAACTTCGCATTGCGCCTGGCCCTGGCGGCCGAGGCCGAAAACCTGCCGATCGACGCGGCATTCGCGGTCTGTCCGCCGGTCGACCCTTCGGCGGTGCTGCGCGAACTGGAAACCGGCCCGCCGCTCTACCACTGGTATTTCATGAAGAAATGGCGTGCTTCGCTGCGCCGCAAGCGGGCTCTGTTTCCGCATGCGCACGCCTTCGGCGACGACATCCTGCGCCGCGACATGCGCGGCCTGACCCAATGGCTGGTCGGCCAGCACACCGATTGGCCCGATGAAGAAGCCTATTTCGGCGGCTATTCGGTGGCCGGGGCGCGTCTGGCCGCGCTGCGGGTGCCGACCCGCATTCTGGCGGCGGCCGACGATCCGGTGATTCCGATTGCCAGCCTGCGCGGGCTGCAGCTCTCGGACGCGGCCCGTCTGGAAATCAGCGCGCACGGCGGCCACTGCGGCTTCATCGGCGATTGGGGCCTGCACGGATTTGCCGAACAGTGGCTGAAAACCGGCCTGATCGCGGTGCTGGACGGGGTACAATAGCGGTTTGCACGCCATTCCAGGTTTTTTATGTCCGAACAGATCCTCGCCGCCCTGCGCGACGGCAACGCCGCCGAAGCCCTGAGCCTTGCCGAAGCGCAATTGGCCGAACACCCGCAATCGGCCGAAGGCCAGTACTGGAAGGCCCTGGCGCTGCAGAGCCTGGGCCGCAAGGACGAGGCGCTGGCCGCCATCGACGCCGCCATTGCCCTGGCCCCGGAGCGCGGCGATTTCCCGATGACCCGCTCGGTCATGCTGCTCGGCGAACGCGATCTGGCGCAGGCGCAGTCCGGACTGATGGATGCCCTGGCGCTGAATCCGAATGCCCTGGAAGCCTACATCGGGCTGATCCATATCGCGCTCGGCCAGAACAATCTGGCCGAAGCCAAACGCCTGCTGCGTCTGGCCGAACGCGTCGATGATGCCGACGTCGACGTGCTGCTGGCCAAAGGCGCGGTGCTGCAGGCCGAGGGCGATCTGGATGCCGCGCTGGCGCTGTTCACGCGCGTGTCCGAACAGCGTCCGGACAGCGTGTTGGCGCTGAGCTGTCTCGGCAATGCCTATCTGCAGAAGGGCATGCCGGCTTTCGCCGTGCAGGCACTGAACCGCGCCAGCACGCTGGCGCCAACGCAGCCCGGCCTATTGCGCGCTTTGATCCAGGCCTTGCTGGCCGAAAACGATCTGGACGCCTTGGCCGAAGCGCTCGACCGTCTGCTGGCATTGGTTGCCGATGACCGCGATGCCCTGCAGCTGCGTCTGCAACTTCGCCTGCACCGGGACGATGTCACCGGCGCGCTGGCCGATGCCGAAGCCCTGCTGGTGGCAGCGCCGGGCGATGTCGGTGCGCTCAATCATCTGAGCCAGGCGCATCTGCGTCTGGGCAATGCCGATGCCGCACGCGCGGTATTGGATGCGGCCGTATCGGCCGCCCCCGAGCAGGATGCCTACTGGCAGCTGCGCTGCGCGCTTGAAGACGGCATCACCGGCGACAACAAAGCCTTGATCGACCGTTGGCTGGCGGCGCGCCCAAACAGCGGCGCGGCGTTGGAAGCGCTGGCTGTGCACGCCGAGGCGCGTGGCGATTTGACCGCGGCGACTGCCGCCGCCGAAGCTGCCCTCGCGGTGTCGGAAGCGCACCCGATGGCGCAGTTCGTCAAGTTGCGTCAGGAAGTGCGTGACAATCCGGAAGCGGCCTTGGATCGTCTGGCGCTGTTGGCGCAGCGCGCCCGCAGCCCGGAAGCGCAACGCATGGTGCTGGCCTGGATCGGTCTGGCCAGCGACCGTCTCGGCCGCTACACCGAAGCCGCCGATGCCTTTACCCGCATGGCGCAGATCGTGCCGCCGCTGAAGGCACTGCCCACGCCGTATCCGGCCCGTGAGGTTCCGGAAACCGGCGCCGAAGGCCGCCTGCTGTGGGCGCCGGTCGGTGCCCGTATCGAGCCGGTGCTCAATGCCCTGGCGCCGGTGCTCGGCACGCGTCTGCTGGCCGACCGCAATCAGCCCAGCGCCGCCCGCGATGACGGCTTCGGTGCGTTCCGTGCCGAACCCGGCAGCGACGCCGCCGGTTCCGCGTTCAGCTGGCGTACCGGTGTGCAGGCGCTCGGCCTGCAACCGGCCGATGCGGTGGACTGGCTGCCGCAATGGGATGCCTATACCGCGGCGGCTCTGGCCGGCACCGAACTGACCGCGCTGATCATCGACCCGCGCGACGCCCTGATCAATTGGCTGGTGTTCGGCAGCGCGCAATCCTATGTGTTCCACCCCAAAATCAAGCAGTCGGCGAAATGGCTGGCGGCCGGATACCACGCGTTGGCGGACACCCTCGAACACGGTCCGCAGAAAGTGCATGTCGTCCGCATCGATGCACCGGAAACGGACGCCGCCGATATCGCCGCGCAGCTGCAGGCGGCACTGGCCACCGACACCGCGCCGGATGCCGCGCTTCTGGCAAAGCCGATTCTGGCTTTGGGCGGCATGCCGAATCGCTTCCCGGCCGGGCATTGGCGGAATTACCGGGACGGTTTTGCCGAAGCGTTTGAACTGTTGACGCCGGTCGCGGTGCGTCTGGGTTACCCGCAGGATTAAGTGCCCGACGGCACCAGCGCCAACAGCGCGATGCCGAGGGCGATGCGGTACCAGGCGAAGCCGGTGAAGCGGTGGGTCTGGATGTATTTCAGCAGCCAGGTCACCGCGATGAAGGCAGTGACGGTGGAAGCAAGGAAGCCCACCGCGAACGCGCTCCAGTTTTCCTGCGCGCCGGAATCGAACTGCTTCAGGAACGCGTAAGCGCTGGCGGCATACATGGTCGGAATGCCGACCAGGAACGCGAATTCGGTGGCCGCGCCGCGGTTGCGGGTGCCTAGCAGCATGGCCGCGAAGATGGTCGCCGCCGAGCGCGAGGTGCCCGGAAACACCGCCGCCAGCACCTGCGCCAGACCGACGGCGATGGCGACTTTCCAGGTGATGGCGGTTTCCGGGGCGTCCAGTTCGGTTTTGTGTTCGGCCCAGAACATCACCAACGCGCCCAGCACCAGCGCCCAGGCCACCGGTTGCACGGTGTCGGGCAGGCTCAGGCCCAGCTTGCTGGCGATCAGGCCCAGCACGGCGGTGATGCCGAATGCGGTGGCCAGTTTCAGGCCGTAATCGCGGTTGGCCGGCTCCCGGAAGCCGGTCAGCAATTGCCACAGGCGTTTGCGGTAGATCAGGGTCACCGCCAGAATCGCGCCGGCCTGGATGCCGACATTGAACAGTTCCGACTGCGTACCGAGCCAGTGTTGGGCGATCAACAGATGGCCGGTGCTGGAGATGGGCAGGAATTCGGTGATGCCTTCGATGATGCCCAGAATGAGCGCGTTGATCAGATCGTGCATGGTCGGTCGCAGAGTCGTTTCGGCCATTATACGGGCAGGCGCGGCGGCCCTGTCATACGCCGGTCATGTGCGGCGGCGACACTAAGAAAAATTCTCATAGTCAGGCACCGGAATCCGGACATACACTGCGAGCACGTCATGGCGGTTTTCGGACCGGGGCTATGGACAGCCACCATGACGTGCTCTTTCCGGCGCCGGCATTTTCCGCACTCCGCACAGGCAAACAGGCATGGCCGCATCCCGCAAACTTCCCTTCAGCAACCGGCTGCTGGTGCTCGCTTTGGCCGTGGCCGCCGCGTTGGTGTTCCTGTTGGTGCGGGCCCGCAGCGAAACGCGACCGCTTTAAGCACCAAAAAGGCGCATTTTCCCAGTTAGCACCAATTCGGTGCATTATTGCGGCGCCGGGTTCCACCCCGAGCCTTGCGTAATCAAGCACTTACCTGTTTTCAAAAGTTGGCACGCTTCTTGCAAGAGTCTAGGTACCTTCCCTACCTTTTGAGTTGAAGCCATGTCCTACGAAAACGTTCTGAAACTGGTCAAAGACAACGCCATCGAGTTCGTCGATCTGCGTTTCGCCGATATGCGCGGCGTGCAGCATCACGTGACTTTCCCGGCCTCCATCATCGAACCCGCGCTGTTTGAAGACGGCAAGATGTTCGACGGCTCGTCCATCGCCGGCTGGAAGGGCATCAACGAATCCGACATGATCCTGCTGCCCGACGCCTCGACCGCGGTGCTCGATCCATTCACCGCCGATCCGACCCTGATCCTGGTCTGCGACATCCTCGATCCGGCCACCATGCAGGCCTACTCGCGCGATCCGCGCGGCGTTGCCAAGCGCGCCGAAGCCTACCTGAAAGCCAGCGGCATCGCCGACCAGGCCTTCTTCGGTCCGGAACCGGAATTCTTCATCTTCGATTCCGTGCGCTGGGCCAATGAAATGGGCCACACCTTCTTCGAAGTCGACTCGGAAGAAGCGCACTGGAACAGCAAGAAGAAATACGAAGGCGGCAACACCGGTTACCGTCCGGGCCTGAAGGGCGGCTACTTCCCGGTCGCCCCGACCGATTCGCTGCACGACATCCGTGCCGAGATGTGCAAGGAACTGATGGCCGCCGGCCAGGAAGTGGAAGTGCACCATCACGAAGTGGCCAATGCCGGCCAGTGCGAAATCGGCACCAAGTTCAATTCGCTGGTGGCCAAGGCCGACGAACTGCTGATGATGAAATACATCATCAAGAACGTCGCGCACCGTAACGGCAAGACCGCCACCTTCATGCCGAAGCCGCTGGTCGGCGACAACGGCTCGGGCATGCACGTGCACCAGTCGCTGTCCAAGGGCGGCGTCAACCTGTTCTCCGGCGACGGCTACGGCGGCCTGAGCCAGCTGGCGCTGTGGTACATCGGCGGCATCTTCAAGCACGCGCGCGCCATCAATGCCTTCGCCAACTCCACCACCAACAGCTACAAGCGTCTGGTGCCGGGTTATGAAGCCCCGGTGATGCTGGCCTATTCGGCCCGCAACCGTTCGGCCTCCTGCCGCATTCCGTACGTGGCCAATCCGAAAGCGCGCCGCATCGAAATCCGCTTCCCGGATCCGATGAACTCCGGCTACCTGATCTTCGCCGCGCTGATGATGGCCGGTCTGGACGGCATCAAGAACCAGATCGATCCGGGCGAGCCGAGCGACAAGGACCTGTACGATCTGCCGCCGGAAGAAGAAAAGAACATCCCGACCGTGTGCCACAGCCTGGATCAGGCGCTGGACGCACTGGACGGCGACCGCGACTTCCTGAAAGCCGGTGGCGTATTCACCGACGACTTCATCGACGGCTACATCGCCCTGAAGATGGGCGAGGTCACCAAGTTCCGGGCGGCCACGCACCCGCTGGAATATTCGATGTACTACCAGCTCTGACGCTTCACCACGACGCCGGGAATTCCCGGCGTCGCTTTTTTCCGCCTGCAGAAATCCGAACGGAGAGCCCATGAAACTGATCACCGCCATCATCCGGCCGTTCAAACTCGATGAAGTCCGCGAGGCGCTGTCCGAGGCCGGCGTGTCCGGCATCACGGTCACCGAAGTGAAAGGCTTCGGCCGCCAGAAAGGCCACACCGAGCTGTACCGGGGTGCCGAGTATGTGGTCGATTTCCTGCCGAAAATAAAAATCGAAACCGTGATCACCGACGACCGTCTCGAGGCCGTGCTGGAAACCCTGCAGCAGGCCGCCGCCACCGGCAAGCTCGGTGACGGCAAGATTTTCGTATCCAATGTCGAGCAGGTCATCCGCATCCGCACCGGTGAACTCGACGCCGACGCCCTTTAACCCGCCTGGAGGATTTTGCATGCACCGATCGTTCATCCGTTCCTGGAAAGCCCGGCTGGCGGTCATGGCCGGCGCCCTGTTCGCCGCCGGCAGTGCCATGGCGCAGACTGCCGCGCCCGCCATCGACAAAGGCGATACCGCCTGGATGATGCTGTGCGCGGCCTTGGTGATCTTCATGGCCCTGCCCGGACTCGCCTTGTTTTATGGCGGTCTGGTGCGCAGCAAGAATGTGCTCTCGGTGCTGATGCAGACGCTCGCGGTGTTTTCCCTGGTGGCGGTGCTGTGGGCGCTGTACGGCTACAGCTTCGCGTTCACCGAAGGCAATGCCTTCATCGGCGGATTCGACCGGTTGTGGGCGCAGGGCATCAACGGCGCGGCGGCGGCGACGTTTACCAAAGGCGTGTACATTCCGGAACTGGTGTTCTTCGTGTTCCAGGGCGCATTCGCCTGCATTACCTGCGCGCTGATCATCGGCGCGTTTGCCGAGCGGGTGAAATTCGCCGGCGTGCTGCTGTTCACCGTGCTCTGGTTCACCTTCGCGTATTTGCCGATGGCGCACATGGTCTGGTTCTTCCCCGGACCGGATGCGTTCACCGATAGCGCCGCCGTGGATGGCGTGCTGGCGCGCTCGGGTTGGCTGTGGGCCAAAGGCGCGCTGGATTTTGCCGGCGGCACCGTGGTGCACATCAACGCCGCGGTGGCCGGTCTGGTCGGCGCGTATATGATCGGACCGCGCGTGGGTTACCGGCGCGAAGCGCTCAAGCCGCACAACCTGACCCAGACCATGGTCGGTGCCAGCATCCTGTGGTTCGGCTGGTTCGGCTTCAATGCCGGTTCGGCGCTGGAAGCCAATGGCGTGGCCGCGCTGGCTTTCGTCAACACCTTTTTGGCCACGGCGGCGGCGGTGTTGAGCTGGAGCCTGGCCGAATGGCTGAGCAAGGGCAAGCCCTCGATGCTGGGCGGCGCCTCCGGTGCGGTGGCGGGCTTGGTGGCGATTACGCCGGCTGCCGGTCTGGTCGGCTTGCCCGGCGCGTTGGTGATCGGCGCGGTCGCGGGCGCGGTGTGCCTGTGGGGCGTGACCGGTTTGAAGAAATTACTGCGTGCCGATGACAGCCTGGATGTGTTCGGCGTGCATGGCGTGGGCGGCATTACCGGCGCGCTGCTGACCGGCGTTTTCGCCGCGCCGCAATTGGGTGGCGCCGGACTGTGGGATTACGTGACCGAAAGCGCGTTGCCGGACTATTCGATCGCATCGCAGGTCTGGATCCAGACCCAAGGTGTGCTGGTCACCATCGCGCTGTCCGGCGTGGTGGCGCTACTGGCCTTCGGGCTGGTGAAATACACCGTCGGTCTGCGCGTGCCGGAAGAAGCCGAGCGCGAGGGCCTGGACATCAGTTCGCACGGCGAGTCGGCCTACGAGCTCTGAGCCTGTTGCGCGGTGATCTTGCCAACGGCCCTTCGGGGCCGTTGCTTTCAGCGCACCCGCACCAGGCTGGCGGCGGCGGTGTTGGCGTACTGGCGGTTGGCGGCATAACCGCTGCTTTTGCCATAGCCGATGCCGGTGGCGCGCGGGCGGTAGCGGTTGTTCAATTGCACGGGGGCATTGTCCGGTTTGGTGGCGGTGGTGTTGAACGTGTTCATGGCGGGACCTCGGTTGGTTGGTGTGGTATCAAGGTATAACACCCGTTGAATTCCGCCATGTGCCGTAAGTCATGTGCTTGAAATGAATAAATAAATATTCAGAGTCCGTTTAGAAAGCCGGACAAGGCCCGTGCTTTGCACTAAGATGGTGCAATGAATCCCACCGAAGCCGCCGCCTTCGACCATCTCGCCACCCCGATGCTGTGGCTGGACGGGCAGGGTGCCATCCGGGACTGCAATGCCGCCTTCAGCAGCTGGCTGTCGGTCGGCAAACGCCGCCTGCAAGGCGTCGGCATCGATCAACTCGATCACGAACATCCGCGCCTGCACGATCTGTGCCGCCAATGCCTGCAGCCGGAAGAACGGATGCACGCGCTGCGTGTGCAGTTGCGTTTCGCCGAGCAGCGCGAACGCTTCGCCGATGCCATCGTGGTACGCGAAGCCGAGGGCTGGCGCATCGAGTGGCATCCGCGTGCCGAATTCGACGGCAGCGATCCGGCGCTGGCTTTGCCGGCCGCGCTGTCGGTGGCCTTGAAAGGCCTGGCGCACGAACTGCGCAATCCGCTGGCGGGCTTGAAAGGCGCCGCCCAGCTGCTGCAGAAAAAAACCCAGGAGCAACCGCAGTCGCAGGCGCTGGTGACCCTGATTGAAAACGAAGTGGTGCGCCTGACCCAACTGATCGATCAGTTCATGCATCCGGCGCCGCCCAAAGCGCAGGCCCCGCTCAACATCCACGGCGTACTGGAAACCGTGCGCCAGCTGGCCGATGCCGAAGCCGGTTGGTCGGTGAAGCTGGTGCGCGATTACGATCCGAGTCTGCCGGAAGTGATCGGCGATGCCGACCGCTTGACCCAGGCCGTGCTGAATCTGGTGCGCAACGCGCTGCAGTCCGGCGCCGGCGAAGTGGTGCTGCGCACGCGCGCCGATCATCAGGTGCAGATTGCCGACCGCCTGTCGCGTCTGGCCATCCGCGTGGAAATCGCCGACAACGGCCGCGGCGTGCCGGAAGATCTGCAGGAGCAGATTTTTCTGCCGCTGGTCTCGGGCCGCGCCGAAGGCACCGGCCTTGGCCTGCCCTTGGCCTTGCAGATCGCGCGTGAACACCAGGGCTCGCTGAGCTTCCGTTCGCGTCCGGGCCACACCGTGTTCACCCTGCTGTTGCCGGTACCCGAGGAGAACGCATGAACGCAACTGAAATCTGGCTGGTCGATGACGACGCCAGCATCCGCTTCGTGCTCAGCGAAGCCCTGCAGGATGCCGGTTACCGCGCCCGCGGTTTTGAATCCGGCACCGCCGCCATGGACGCGCTGCGCACCGGCGCGCCGCCGGCGCTGATGTTCACCGACATCCGCATGCCCGGCGGCAGCGGCATCGAATTTTTGGAAACGGTCAAGCAGGCGCATCCGAATCTGCCGATGATCGTGATGTCGGCCTACACCGACATCCGCAACACTGCCAGCGCGTACCGTGGTGGCGCGTTCGAATATGTGGCCAAACCCTTCGATCTGGACGAGGTGCTGGCGCTGGTGGAAAAAGCGCTGCCCAAACCGCAGCCATCAGCCGCACCGGCCGCCGCGGAAACGCCGGTGCCGGACGCGGCGCTGCTCGGCAAAACCCCGGTGATGCGCGAACTGTTCCGGCAGATCGGGCGCTTGGCGCAGTTGCCGCTGAGCGTATTGATCACCGGCGAAACCGGGACCGGCAAAGAACTGGTGGCGCGCGCCCTGCATCAGGAATCGCCGCGTGCAGGCCGTCCGTTCGTGGCGCTGAACACCGCCGCCATTCCCAGCGAACTGCTCGAATCGGAATTGTTCGGCCATGAAGCCGGCGCGTTCACCGGCGCCAACGCCCGCCGCATCGGGCGTTTCGAACAGGCGCAGGGCGGTACGCTGTTCCTCGATGAAATCGGCGACATGCCGCTCGAACTGCAGACCCGCCTGCTGCGCGTTCTGGCCGAAGGCGAGTTCTATCGGGTCGGCGGCCGTGAACTGATCAAGGTCGACGTGCGGGTCATCGCCGCCACCCATCAACCG
>NZ_JAPDUI010000013.1 GCF_025980345.1 Arenimonas sp. GDDSR-1
GGGGCGTGGTGCGGGAGTTGTCAGACTTGAGAATGTCTTGAATCACGATAGTATTAGGCATACCCAAATACTATGGAGTACGACATGACTTCTCCGACTGTATTCACTCTCACCGCTTTTATCGCATGGGCTCTCCTGCTCTTGGTGCTGATGGAAGTCCTCCGCTCACAGCTGGTGCTGAGTGGCAAAGTCCCGGCAAACGGTTTCACGCCAGACAATGCCGGCCTGTCGCCGTTCATGCAGCGCCTGGCGCGGGCGCACGCCAACTGCGTGGAAAGCCTGCCGGTCTTCGGCGGCCTGTTGCTGGTGGCCATCGTTCCCGAACGCACCGCCATCACCGATCCGCTGGCCTATCTGTTCCTGGCCAGCCGCGTGTTCCAATCCCTGGTGCATCTGGCGTCCACCAGCCCGACGGCGGTCAAAGTCCGCTTCACCGCCTTTGCGGTACAGATGGGCATCGGTCTGTATTGGGCGTTCCAATTACTGGGCGCGCTGTTGACGCCGGTTTCCGGCTGAGCCTCCGGCGAAACCCCGGATAAACGCTCAAGCGCGGTTTTTTGGGTACACTGCAGTACCCCGACCGGCCCGTCCGCATAAGCGGACACGCTCGGGGGTCACCCAGGGAGAACGATGATGACCCAGTATCTGATCGAACGCGAAATCGCCGGCGCCGGCGACATGTCGGAACAGGCGCTTCGCGATGCCTCCAAACACTCCAATGCCGTACTGGCCGAGATGAGCCCCGACATCCAATGGGTGCACAGCTACGTGGCCGGCGACAAGATCTATTGCGTCTATAACGCGCCGAGCGAGGCGTTGATCCGCGAGCATGCGGAAAAATCGGGCTTCCCCGCCAACCGCATCACGCCGATCAGCGCGGTCATCGATCCGTCCACGGGCAAGGGCTGATTCCGCCTGCGGACACGGTTCCATGTTCTGCGCCTCCTTCATCTGGGAGCCCGGCACCTATGATGCCGAGTTCCACCGGCTGAACGACATCATCGATCAGGTGGCCTTGGCTCTGCCCGGTTATCTGGGTGTGGAGTCCTGGCAAAACGAGGACGGTTCACGCCGCTGCGCCAATTACTACTGGCGGGATCTCGACACGCTCCGCGCATTTTCAACGCACCCTGCGCATCAGGAGGCCAAGCGCCAGTACGCGCGGTGGTACACGGGCTACCACATCGTGGTCTCGGAAGTACTCCGCTCCTACGGCGATGGCGCCTTCGCGCACATCACGCCAAATCGGCGCGGGCCTTCGCATGATTGACGCGCTGCACATCCGTCATGCTACCGCCAAGGATGCGGAAGCTTTGGCTCGCATCGGCGAACAGACCTTCCGCGATACTTTTGCGGCGGCGAACACCGCCGAAGACATGGATCTGCATTGCCGTGACAACTACGGACCATCCATTCAGGCCGGTGAAATTTCCAATCCGGACATGCTGACACTGCTGGCCGAAGCCGAGAATGGAATCATCGGATTCTGCCAACTGCGCTGGGGACCTGCGCCGCCATGCGTGCAAGCCGATACGCCCGGCGAAATCCTGCGCCTGTATGTGCTTTCCGGATGGCATGGCAGAGGCATTGCCCAGCGGCTGATGGAAGCCGCGCTCGATGCCCTGCGACAACGCGGATCCGACAGGGTCTGGCTGGGGGTCTGGGAGCATAACCCGCGCGCCATCGCGTTCTACGGCAAATACGGATTCACCGAAGTCGGCGCGCATGTCTTCGCGGTCGGCACCGATCCGCAGCGTGATCTGGTCATGGTCCGGCGTGTGGTTTCGGATTGACAGCGTCTTAACGGGAATTCCGTTAGTCTAGGGCCATCTGAATGCAAAGGAGCCTGCCATGAAATTTTCCCTGATTGCCGTTCTGCTCACGACCAGTGCCATGGCCAATGAACGCACGGTCAGCATGGATCTGGTCGATGCCGCCGGCAAAACGGCCTGGGTCGGCGAAGTCCACATCACCGAAACGCCGTACGGCCTGGTGTTCACGCCGCAGTTGCGCGCACTGCCGCCGGGACTGCACGGCTTCCACCTGCATGAAAACCCGAGCTGTGCGCCGAAGGACAAAGACGGCAAGCCGGTTCCGGCCTTGGCGGCGGGCGGGCATTACGATCCGGATGCCAGCGGCAAACACGGCACGCCCTGGGGCGACGGCCACCGCGGCGATCTGCCGCCGTTGTTTGTCGATGCCGAAGGCTCGGCCACGCAGCCGGTACTGGCACCGCGCCTGAAATTCACCGACCTTGCGGGCCGCGCCCTGATGTTGCATGCCGGCGGTGACAACCACGCCGACCATCCGGCCGCGCTCGGCGGCGGCGGTGCGCGCATCGCCTGCGGCGTGATTGACTGACATGACCACGCTGGCCCTGAAAATTCCGCCGCCCGTCATTGCCCTGGGCTGTGCCGCGGGCATGTATTTTCTGGCCGAAAACACCCTGCTGTATGGGCTCGGTCCGCTCTGGACCCTGCCCGCCGCCATCGGCCTGGCCCTCATTGGCATCGGTTTCGATCTGGCCGGCGTGCTGGCCTTCCGCAGACACCGCACCACCATCAATCCGCTGCATCCGGAAAATACCCGCCATCTGGTCACCGGCGGCGTTTACCGCATCAGCCGCAACCCGATGTACGTGGGCATGGCGATTCTGCTGCTGGCCTGGACGGTTTATTTGGAAAGTCCGGCGGCGCTGCTTGGCCTGGTCGCGTTCATCGCCTACATCACCCGATTCCAGATCATTCCGGAAGAAAGCCTGCTGGCGCAGCATTTCGGCGCCGACTTTGAAGCCTACCGGCAGCGCGTACGGCGGTGGCTGTAACCATGCCGGATACCGGCACACTGCTGGCCATCGTACTGTTCAGTTCCTTCGGCATGGGCTATGCGCTTTACGGCAAGCGCCAGCAGGCACTGCTGCCGTTGCTGAGCGGCATTGCGCTGATGGTCTACCCCTACTTCGTGGACAGCCTGTTCTGGCTGGTCACACTCGGTCTGGCGCTGCTGGCGGCGCCCTTTCTGCTGCGGCGCTGAGCCGGCGCATGCGCCAACAAGGACAGGTCCATGTATGAATCCCGCAAACAACGTCCGCTGAACCGCAGCCAGTTCACGCAACGCGTGCTGGTGCATGCATTGGTGGTGGCGGGCATGCTGCTGTTTTCGGTCGGCCTGGGCATGGCCGGCTACATGCATTTCGAGCGGCTGTCCGCCATCGATGCGTTCCTCAATACCGCGATGCTGCTCGGCGGCATGGGGCCGGTCAATCCGCCGCAGACCGATGCCGGCAAGCTTTTCGCCGGCCTGTTCGCGCTGTACGCCGGTCTGGTGTTCATCGTGGCGGCGGCACTGGTGTTCGCGCCGGTGCTGCATCGTCTGCTGCACCGTTTCCACTGGGACAGCGATCAGTCCTGATCCAGCGGCAGCACGCTCTGCTGCAGTTCGATGGCGCTTTCGCCGGCCATGATTTTCTTGAACTCGGGACGCGACACCGACACATAGCGTTCGTTGCCGCCGACTTCCACCTGCGGGCCTTCGGTGACCGCGCGCCCGTTCTCATCGACGCGCACCACCATGTTGGCTTTCTTGCCGGAATGGCAGATGGTCTTGAGCTCGATCAGATTGTCGGCCCAGGCCAGCAGGTACTGGCTGCCCTCGAACAGTTCGCCCCGGAAATCGGTACGCAGGCCATAGGCCAGCACCGGGATCTTGAGGCTGTCGACCACATCGGTCAGCTGCCAGACCTGCGCCTTGGACAGGAACTGCGATTCATCGACCAGCACGCAGTCGATCTTGCCCTTGGCGGCCAGCGCCTGGCGCACGATGGCGGCCAGATCATCGCCGCCGGTGAAGGTCACGGCATTGGCCTTGAGCCCGATGCGCGAGGCCACGACGCCCTCGCCGGCGCGATTATCGAGCTTCGGGGTCAGAATCAGCGTGCGCATGCCGCGCTCGTGGTAGTTGTAGGCACTCTGCAGCAAGGTGGTGGTCTTGCCGGCATTCATGGTGGAGTAGTAGAAATACAGCTTGGCCACGGCAATCCTATTCGTCGTCTTTTTTCGGCACTTCGGCCGGCGCCACCGGCATCAGTTCGCTGGCGGTCACGGTACCGGTCGGCAGCGCCTTCCAGGTTCCATTCTGCCATTTCCAGTAGGCTTCGGGTTGCCAGAATTTATCCTGGTAGAACTCGTCGCCATTGACCTGGATCGGCATGCCGCCCGGACCGGGGATTTCGATGCGCAGATTGCCCGCGAAGCCGGTACGGCTGCCGGTGATGTTGCGGCGGTTGCGCTCCAGAATGGCTTCGATGCGCTTCTTGGCCACGCTGTCGCCGTAACGGGCATAAATCGCCGCCCCTTTATCCAATGCCTGGCGCCGCTCGAGCTCGGTCAGTTCATTCCAGTACTGCTCGCGTTTGGCGACCAGATCGCGGTAAAGGCGCTCGGCGGCCAGATCGATCCAGACATAGGCTTCGGCCCGGTCGATCTGCACGCCCTCGCCCTTCCACAGCATTTCCGCCACCATGGCCTGCGACGGCTTGTCGGCGTAATAGGCGCCCTTGCGGAACTGGCGAATGGCTTCTTTGTAATCGCCTTTGCTGTAGCTCTTCATGCCCAGCACGCGGCCATACAGGTCCGGGTGGCTGCTCAGGAAACTGCGCGACTGGACGATGAAAGCGTCATCCTTCGGGCCGACATCGGCGGCCGGCAGGGGGGATGCCGCTATCATCAGGGCAGCCAGGGTCAACACGTGGCGGGTTTTCATCAACGGTTCCGGATTCGGGAATAAGGACTACAGCATACGGCGGCACGGCGCTGCGTCCATGTGCCGGAAGTCAGTCAGGCGTGGTAATGCCCAGCACCGCCAATGCCTTGTCAAACTCCGCATCCAGCGGCGCGGTGCAGCTCAGCATTTCACCCGATTCCGGATGAGGAAAGCGTAAACGCCAGGCGTGCAGCAGCATCCGGTGCACGCCGAGCATGCGGAATGCCCGGTTATGACGGCCATCGCCATGGCTGGTATCGCCGATCAGGTGGTGCGAGACATGCTTGAGATGGCGCCGGATCTGGCGGAAGCGTCCGGTCACCGGCGTGCACTGCAGCAGGGCGTAGCGCGAGGTCGGGTGCGCGGCGCTGGCCACCGGCAACTCGGCCGTAGCCAGGCAACGAAACGCGGTAATCGCCGGCTTTTTTTCCGGCTTGCCCGGGCCGCCGTCCAGATCATGATCGACGGTGAATTCCGCCTCGGGCCAGCCGCGGCAGACGGCCAGATAGTCCTTGCCGACATCGCGGCCCATGAAGGCCTTGCCGAGCACCGCGGCCGCCTCGGCATCGAAAGCGACCAGCACGCAGCCGCTGGTGGCACGGTCAAGGCGGTGGATGAGATGCACCTTGGAGGCGAACTGATCGCGCAGACGGTGCAGCAGGAAATCGTCTTCGCCACGCGCCAGACCGCTGGCATGCGCCATCAGACCGGCCGGTTTGTCGATCACGGCGCAGCGGGCATCGCGGTACAGAACATCCATCGCGGCTTCCGTCACAGACGGCGCGGCCAGGCCAGCACGAAGCCGATCAGACTCACGGCGGTCGCGGTGTACAGCAGCGGACCCGGGCCTGCGAGCAGAAAGAGCAGGCCGGCGGCAAAACCGGCGGTGACGGCAAGCGCGAGCGCGAACAGCTGGCGCTGGTTGCGCTGGCTGATCTTCACCAGCTGCGCGATTTCCTCGGAACGCATGCGGATGCGGGTTTCACCCTCGACCTGCTGGGCCAGCGCCGATTGCAGCAGCGACGGAAGACCGGAGGCCTGATGCAGGATTTCCGGCCATTGTTTCTGTACACGCTCAACGAAGGCTTTCGGGCTGTAACGTTCGCGCAGAATGCCTTCCAGCACCGGACGCGCCACGGCCCAGAGATCGATCTCCGGATCGAGCGTGCGGGCCAGTCCTTCGGTGTTGAGCAGGGTTTTCTGCAGCAGAATCAGCTGTGGCTGCAGAGTCAGCTGGTATTTCTGCGCGGTACGCAGCAGCTTGGCGACCACTTCGGCAATCGAGAACTCCGACAGCGGGCGTGTGAAGTACGGCTCGCAGACCGCGCGTACGGCCGCTTCCAGTTCATCCAGACGCAGCGAGGCCGGCATCCAGCCGGCCTGCACATGCAGGCGCGCAATCTTGCGGTAATCCTTGTGGAAGATCGCCATGAAATTCTCGGCAAGGTAATACTGGTCCTGCGCGCTGAGCTGGCCGACGATGCCGAAGTCCAGGGCGATGAACGACCCGCGGCGTTCGCCGTCGGTATCGACCCAGATATTGCCGGCGTGGGCATCGGCGTGGAAATAATTGTCGCGGAACACCTGCTGATACAGGATGCGTACGGCCTTGGCGGCCAAGTCCTTGCGATCGATGCCGCGACGGTCCAGTTCCTCGATGGCATCGGCCGGTATGCCGTATACGCGCTGCATCACCAGAACGCTCTCGCCGGTCAGCGGCCAGATCACTTCCGGCACCGACAGTTCGGTGCTGTCCTGCCACAGGCGGCGCATCAGGCTGGCGTTGGCGGCCTCGCGTTGCAGATCGCATTCAGCCAGCAGCGTGCTTTCCAATTCGGCGACCACATCATGCGGCCGGATTTTGTCGGCGTGCGGATGCAGGCGGCACAGACCGTCGGCCAATACCCGCATCAGCGCGATATCGGCGCGGATCTGGGATTCGATGCCGGGCCGCAGCACTTTGACCACGACCTCGCGGCCATCCTTGAGCCAGGCCGCATGCACCTGCGCAATCGAGGCCGAAGCCAAGGGTTCGTCGTCGAAGCGCTCGAACACGTCCGACAACGATTGGCCCAGGCTGGCTTCAATCAAGGTCCGTGCCTGTGCCGACGGAAACGCCTGGACCTGATCACGCAGGCCGGCCAGCTCATCGGCGATGTCGGCCGGCAGCAAATCGCGGCGCGTGGACAGCACTTGGCCGAGCTTGACGAACAGCGGCCCGAGTTCCTGCAGCGCCATGCGCAGGCGGGCGCCGCGCGGCAAGGCGCGGTTGGCGGCCGAGGTCGGAACGAATACTTTGGCGACACGCAGCAAGGGCGTGGCCCGCGATTTCGGCAGCCATTCATCCAGACCGTAACGCGATGCGGTGCCGACGATGGCGATGGCGCGCAGCAGCGGTTTCATTTCAGCGGCCCGGCAAGCCGTTCGGTGCGGGCCTGCAGACGATCGGCGCGTTGGCGCAGGCGGTCGACCTCGGCATGGAAATCGGCGAGCTCGGCCTTGCCGACCACCACCCGCGCTTCCTCGGTGGCGTATTCGGCACCGGAGCGGGCCAGGCCGGCGGCCCCGATGCGGGCCTGGCGGAATCCTTCACGCAGGATTTTGGCGGCCTGCGGCCCCAGCACCGGACCGAAGGCGCTGACGAACGGCGCTTCCCAATCCGGATCGTAGTTTTTCAGCAGGTCCTGCAGCACGCGCGCCAGTTCGACATCGCCGTTGATGCGCATGGCGCCGACCACAGTCCGTCCCTGCGCGAACACCGGCAGGCTCTGCAGCAATCCCGACAGCTTGCTTTTGATGCTGACATCGGCTTCGCGTGCGGCATCCACGGGGCCGACCTGCAACAGTCCCTCGCGGACATCGATGGCCAAGGCGAGATCGGGGGATTGCAGATGCGCTTCGATGCGGCGGCCTTCCAAGGCCTGCAGTTTTTCACGGCTGGCCGGATCAAGACGGAGAGCGCGGTTCAAGCCTTCCTGCAGCACGCGCCCGGCCAGGGGTTTCATCGAATCCAGGGAAAACGGGGTGCTCATCAATCAGCCTTCTGCAGTGAGTCGCGCAGGCGGCGCAGGCCTTCATCGAAGGACACCTGCGGCACATAACCGAAATCGCGGCGCGCGTTGGAACAATCATACCAATGCTCGGTCGACAATTGTTCGGCCAGAAACCGGGTCATCGGCGGTTCGCCGTGCACCCGAAACGCCCGCCACAGCAGTTCACAGGCCATGCCGCCCAGATAAGCCAGCGCAAACGGCACGCTGGACTGCACCCTCGGCGCACCGGCCGCGTCCAGCAGACCGTTGACGATGTCGCGGATCGGCATCGGTTCGCCGTTGGAAATGAAATAGGCCTTGCCGGCGCAGGCCGCGCCCGGCTGCAGATGCTCCAGCGCCAAAAGATGCGCCTGCACGACATTATCGATGTAGGTACAGTCCATCCGGTTTGTGCCATCGCCGATGAAACGCAGACGGCCGGCGCGGGCGCGCTCGGCCAGACGCGGCAGCAGCTGGGTGTCGCCCGGGCCCCAGATCAGCCGGGGCCGCAAGGCGACCGTTGCGAAATCCGCCGTATTCGCGGACAGCACGGCGCGTTCGGCCAGCATCTTGCTGTGCGGATAATGCGCGGAAAAATGCGTGGCATACGGCGTGTTGTTTTCGTTGCCGCCGCGCACTGGGGTGCGGCCGGCGTGCACCACGCTCGGTGTCGAGGTGTACACGAAGCGGCGGATGCCGGTGGCGCGCGCTTCGGCCAACAACACAGCGGTGCCGGTGACATTGGTGCGTTCGAAGTCACGCCAGACGCCCCAGCCACTGGCTTTGGCGGCGTTATGCAACACCGCGTCCACCCCGGCAAGGGCGACGCGCACTTTATCGGCATCATCGAGCGCACCCAGCACCTGGGTCACGCCCAGCGCCGTCAGCGCCTCGGAATGATGCCGCTGCAGGCTGACCACGGCATGGCCTTGCGCCAGCAGGCCGCGGCACAGGCCCTGGCCGAGAAAACCGCTGCCGCCGGTCACCAGGACTTTCATGCGCGCTTGGCCAGGCGTTTGGCCGCCCACAGGGTCAGCTGCTCACGGCCGATCTTGGCGTTGTGCCGGATATCGACCGGAAAGCCCGGATGGAACAGCACGACCTGGATCTGCCGCGTGTGCCGATGCTGGCTGGCGATGGTGAGCAGCTCGCTGCACAGCACCGAATCGGTAATGGAGGCGCCGGGTTCGCGCTCGATGCACAGCACCGGCTGCTGCGCGCCATGGGCACCGAGCCCGACCAAGGCCGAGCGCTTGACCGCCGGATGCGCATTGAATATCGGCTCGACGTTTTCGGTGCCGAGCAGGCCTTGCGCGGTCTGCAGGCGCTGCGATTTGCGGCCGCAGAACCACAGGCGGCCCTGTGAATCCTGCCAGGCCAGATCGCCCATGCGGTGTACGACGCGGGTGCTGCCGTCGGCCAGGGTTTCCCGGATTTTTCCGAGAAGATTGGAGGCCTCGCGGCGGTAGTAACTGTCGGTAGCGCTCGGGCCGGCCACGGTGACTTCACCGATTTCGCCCTGCGGCACGCAGCGTCCGTCGTCCCATTCGGGGATGGCGTCGTCGGTGATCGCAATCAGGCGCACGGTATTTTCCGGCACGGGCGTGCCCACGCAGGTCCCAAAGCCCTGCTCGGTGCCGGAGCGGGTCAACGCCAGCTGCTCGCCGTCGATGACCGCGACCGGCAGGCATTCGGTGGCGCCGTAAGGCGTCCAGAAGCGCGCCTGCGGATCGCACAGACTGCGGATTTTCTCCACGGTGTCGGCCGGCACCGGCGCACCGGCGGAAATGACGCAGCGCAGTCCGGGCAAGGCTTTGCCGTGCTTGGCCAGCACCGCCATCAAGGCCGGCGAGCCGAACAATTGCGTCACCCCGAACGTCGTGATGGCATGCCGCAGTTTTTCCGGATCGGCGCTGCCCGGCCGGCGCGGATCCATATCGGGAATGATGCTGGTCAACCCCAGGGCCGGATCGAACAGCGCGAACGGCGGAAACGTCGGCAGACTGACCCCGCCGGCTTCAACCGCGAACGCCTGCTGCAGCAGACGCACCTGCGCGGTGAAGTGCCGATGCCGGTACAGCACGCCTTTGGGCACCCCGGTGGAACCCGAGGTAAACAGAATCGCCGCGGCATCCTCGCCGTCAACCTGCGTTAATTCCGCCCGACTGTCACGGCCGAGGGCTTCGATGGCGCTCAGCGTGCGGCCGCCGAACAGCGCCAGACGGCCATCGGTGACTTTCAAGCGCACGGCCGGCGCCCAGCCCAGCAGCAGCTTCGCGGCCTGAGCCAGCGCAATGCCGATGAACGCCTGCGGCGCGGCTTCGCGCAGGCATTGCTTGAGCGCGGAGCGCGCGATGCCCGGATCGACCAGCACCGGCACGGCACCGGCCTTGAACAGCGCGAACATCACCAGGAAAAATTCAATCGACGGCTTGAGCATGACCACCGCGCGTTGTCCGCGGCCGATGCCGTAAGCCTGAAAACCCAAAGCCAGATGATGGCTGCGCCGGTCGAGATCGGCATAGCTGATGACGTCATCGTAACGCGCGAAGCCGTCCGGTCCTTTCGTGCCCGGACAGCGGATCGCCGGCCGGTCACCCAACTGTTCGGCACGCAGGGGCAGGATGTCCGCGATGTTGATCAGCTCGGGCATCGCGGTGCCTCCTCAGCCGATGGGGTGGCGGTCCAGGAACTGGCGGATGGCCGGAACCAGATCCTCGTGCTTGTCTTCCAGCACGTAATGGCCGGCATCGCCGTAAATCTTCTGGGTGGCAGAAGGCAGATCCTTGACGAAATGCGCGAGGAAGTCCTGATCGAACACGAAATCCTGCAGGCCCCAGCCGATGAAGGCCGGACGGTCCCGGTAATGCGGCAGCTGCACTTCGGCCTGCTGCACCAGCGGCCAGGCGGCATCGCCGGGTTTCAGCGGAATGTCCTGCACGAAGCGGTGCACGGCGCGCCGATTGGTCCAGCTGTCGTACGGTGCCAGCAGGGCTCTGCGGCTGGCCGGCGGAATGGGCCGCAGCACGCCGAGATCAGCCGCGCCGCGCGCGAAGAAATTGAAACCGCGGATCAGCACCGCGCCCAGCAGCGGAATGCGGCCGAGCGCGATCTGCCACGGCAGTTTCTTGGTTTTCGGCAACGGGAACGACGCGGTGTTGAGGATGACCAGACGCGCGATGCGCTCCGGATGGCGCAGGGCCCAGGCGAAACCGACCATGCCGCCCCAGTCGTGCACGGCCAGGGTGATTTTGCGGGTCAGGCCCAGGGAGTCGACCAGACGGTCGAGATCGTCCACGCGCGATTGCAGCGTGTAAGTGTAGGCACCGTCATCGGGTTTGTCGGAAAGCCCCATGCCGATGTGATCCGGCACGATGCAACGATAACCATCACGCAGGCCGCTTACCAGATGCCGCCAGTAATAGCTCCAGGACGGATTGCCATGCAGCATCAGCACCGGATCGGCCTCGGCCGGACCTTCGTCGAGGTAACTCAGGCCGATGCCGTTGCCGCGGTCGAATCGTTTCGGGGTGAACGGATACTCGGGATAGGACGCCAGCTCAGACACGGATTACCACACCACTTCCGCCATCGAGCAGTTCAGACCGGAGCCGATGCCGAGCAGCGCGATGCGCTGGCCTTTTTTAAGACGGCCCATTTCCTTGAGCTTGCTCAGCACGATCGGCACCGAGGCCGGGCCGATGTTGCCGTGCTCGGCGAAGATGGTCATCACTTTCTTGGGATCGATGCCGAAGGCCTTGATCATGGCGTCGGTGTGCACGCGGCTGACCTGATGCACCACGAACTCGTCGATTTCCTCGACCGCCCAGCCCATGGCCAGACGCGCGGCAGCGAAGGTCTTGGCGGCCAGCTTCATGCCTTCGATCAGCAACATGCGGGTGTCGGTGACCATGCGGTCGAGATTGCCGCGGCACAGGGTGTTCCATTCGGTGGCCGAACGCGACACGCCGCCGCGGTAACGCGGGGCATCCGGGGCCAATTCCACGCGCGACAGCACCATGGCGGCGGCGCCGCAGCCCAGCGTCAGCGAGGCCAGCTCATTGCGGAACTGTTCTTCGGTCAGATCGGGCGCCTTCATGCGTGCCAGGGTCTTTTCATACACCATGTTGGCGGTTTCGCCGTCGACGATCAGGGCGTAGTCGATTTCGCCGCGTTCCAGCATGCGGCTGGCCACGTCCATGCCGCTCAGGAAGGCCAGGCAGGCGTTGGCGATATCGAAGTTCAGGCAGTTGTCGCCCAGGCCCAGATTGCCGGACACGATGCTGGCGGTGGACGGCTCCAGATAATCGCGGCTGACCGAGGTGTTGACCAGCAGGCCGACCCGGCTGCGGTCGACGCCGGCATCGAGCAGCGCCTTTTCGGCGGCCATGGTGGCGACATCGGAGGCCTGCAGATCGCCGTCCCACATGCGCCGGGCCTTGATGCCGGCGATGTCCTGCAGCACATCGGTCTTGATGCCGAGGCGGTCCATGGCCGGTTTCAGTTCCAGATTGATCTGGTCGGAGGTCAGGGTGACCGGGGCATCGATGTGCGCAAGACCGGCAATGGCGACGTTTTTGAAGAGCATAGCGATTCCATGAAATGGCCGGCCGGTGACGGCGGAAGGCCCAAGTCGCTTATTTTGCCATATCCGGTGCGGCCGTGCCCCGTTTCAGGGCGGCATGCGGCGGCCTCGCCGGGACTGCAGGACGCCGTCCAGCAGCAAAACCGCGAGCGCTGCGGCTACCGCGGCCATCCAGAACAGGCCATTCGCGGGCAGCACGTGGCGGATGCCGGCAAACGCGGCCTGCAGGCTGTCCACTGCCGCGGCAAGGCCCAATGGGGCCAGAACCACGCCGAGCAGCAGCCCGGCCGTGAACACCGCGCCCGGTAACAGCCACAGCCAGGCTCCTGCACCGCGGCGTGATTCGGACTGCCAGGCGGCCAGAACGGCCGGCGGGACCGGGGGCAAGGGCTGGCTGTGGAATGCCTGCTGCAGCAGACGGTCGAACGGATCAGGCGCGGACATGGGCGGCCTCCAGATGGGAAAGTGCGGCTTTCAGTCGGTTACGGCCGCGGTTGAGATGGGATTTGACGGTACCTTCCGGGCAGTCCAGCACGGCGGCGATCTCGGCCACCGCCAGGCCGTCCCGATAATGCAGACCGAGCACGGTGCGCGGCAGGGCCGGCAACTGCTCGATGGCCGCATGCAGGACCGCGATCTGTTCGTTTTCGGCATGCGCCGACTGCACATCCTCGCCGGAACCGATGCGCTCGAACGCGGCCTCCGGCTCGAAGTCGTTGGGAATGTCGAGCCTTAGCTTGCGTTTCTGCGCCATGCGCAGCGCCACCGTAAACGCAACCCGGGCGATCCACGTACCCAAGGCGCTGTCGCCGCGGTACTGGCCGAGGCTGCGGTGCACCCGCAGGAACACTTCCTGACTGCAGTCCTCGGCTTCCTGCCGGTGCTGCAACATGCGCCAGGCCATATGCCAGACCAGCTTCTGGTGGTTCTTGACGATTTCGGCGAACGCACCGGCGTCGCCGCCCAGCGCGCGCTGGGCGAGCGCATGATCCCGCCGCCAGGAGGTATTGCCCTCTTCCATGACCTATTAGATACCAAACACCGCCCGCCGGTTGCAGCCGGCTTTACAATTGCCGGCAAGCTTGCCAACAATAGCCGCATGCGCTGCCGCCGGCGGCGCCCCGTCCCGCAGGCGAGCGTTATGCCCTTGAATACCCGCTGTTTCCGATCGGCCCTGCTGGCGATGCTCGTTCTGGTGCTTGCCGCCTGCGCCGGCACGCCGACGAAACCCGTGGCAATGCCGGCTCAAATCAGCACCGACCTGACGGTCCGCCATTACGATTACCGGACCTGGTACCCGCCGGAAACCATCCCCTTCGACCCGATTGAAGTCGGCAAAACCCTGCAGTCGCCGATCAACGAGGTCCGCGCCAAGGCCATCGGTCCCGAGTACGGGGATTCGGTGCAGTCGCTGGCGACCAAGCTGTGGCTGATCGAAAACGCCCGTTATACGGTCGACATGGCCTACTACATCTTCAAGCGCGACCGCGTCGGCTACGCCATGCTCGGCGCGTTGTGCAATGCGGTCAAGCGCGGCGTCGACGTGCGTCTGACCATCGACTCCGGCGGATCCATCCACCCCACGCACAGCGAACTGAAGGCCTTGCAGACCTGCTCGGAAGACGGCGGCATGCTGCGCGATGCGGCAGGCAATCCGACCGACCGCAAGGCGCGCGCCCAGGTCGTCATCGTCAATGCGATTTCGAAGGTATTCGTGAAGATGAACCGGCGTTCGCACGACAAACTGATCGTGGTCGACGGCCTGGTGCCGCAGCATTCGGCGGTGATGACCGGCGGCCGCAATATTTCGGTGGATTACTACGGCATCACCGATGACGGCGAGCACGACCCGAGCGCCTACCAGGACATGGAGCTGATGGTGCGCGCCTCGGCGGCCGATGGCGGCACCAGCATCGGCGAGGCGGCGACCGTGTATTACACGCTGCTGTTCCTGAATCCCGGCAACAAATACCTGCGCGCCTCCGGCACCGGCGCCTCCGCACGCAACCGCAAAGAGCGCGACAAGGCGCAGGCCGATCTGGCCTATCTGAAAAACGTTCCGGCCATCCGCGAGGCCTATGCGCGGATGGACAGCTTTGCCGCGGAGGATTTCGTGCCGGCCAAAGTGCGCATCGGCCATGAACTCGGCAATCTGACCAACAAGAATGTGGTGACCAAGAATCTGGAACACATGGGCACCAACAAGAATTCCATCCGCGACATCTTCCGCGAAGAACTGATCCGCGAACGGCCGGACAGCATCCGCATCGTCTCACCCTATTTCTTCTTCGCCAAGTACAAAGGGCGCAACGGGCGAGAAGGCTTTGACGGCGCCGAAGCCGTCATGAAAATGCTGGAAGACAATCCGCAAAGCGTCTTTGAAATGGTCACCAATTCGGCGTTGACCAGCGACAATTTCATGGCGCAATCGGTGATCGACATGGACACCGCGCCGCGCCTGCTGCTCACTCCGGAAATGGCCGAGCGCTGGCGCAAAGGCCTGCGCCGCGGCCAGGTCGACCGCGCGCTGGTGGACAGCCCGGAATGGAAACGCATGGTCGACAACCCGCGCATCCGCATTTATGAAACCGGCCGCGGCGATGCCGTCGAATTCGGCGGCCCGGTCACCTACGGCAAACTGCATGCCAAATTCATGGTGTTCGACGGTTCCGGCTTCGTCGGCACCGACAACTTCGATTACCGCTCGCGCCTGTTCAACAACGAATTCGGTTTTTTCTACAGCAGCGACCCGCTGTCGGCCGAACTCAATGCCGAATTCGACAAGCTGAAAGCGAAATCCTACCTGTGGGGTTCGCCGGAATGGCTGGATGCACGCGATAAACTGATGGCGCAGAAGGGCATGAAGGCGGCAACCACCCGCTACCAGCGTTTTCTGTATAAATTTTCACGCAGTACCGGCCTGATCTGGCTGTTCTGAGATCACGACAGAAGGAAACGTTCCATGCACCCCTCGCTCCGACTGGCCCTGGCTCTGGTCGCCGGTATTGCCGCCGCGCTGTTCACCATCATGCTGATTGAAACCGTCGGGCACCGTCTGTATCCGCCGCCGGCGCTGGACTATTCCGATACCGAGGCGCTGCGCGCCTATGTCGCGGGTCTTCCGATCGGCGCGAAACTGATCGTGCTGTCCGCTTGGCTGGCCGGCACCGTGGATGGCGTGTTCGTCGCCGGCCTGGTCAACCGCGCCCGCTTCGGCCTGTGCGCCGCAGTCATCGGCGCGCTGGTGCTGGCCGCTACGCTGGCCAATCTGGCGATGATTCCGCACCCGCTGTGGCTGGCGCTCGCCGGCGTGATCGGTATTCCGCTTTGCGCCTGGATGACGGCACGGCTGCTGCCGCGTCTGCTCAAGACGGCCTGAGCCGTGCTGCAGGCGCTGGATGCGCGGTTGTTGGCGGTACCGCCGCCACTGGAACTGGCCGGTTGGCGCCGGTTGGCGCTGGAATCGGCCTATTTCACGGTCAAGGAAGCGCGTGCCTGTCTGTTCGCCGGATTGTTCTTCGCCGCCGTGTTCCTGATGCCGCGCGACGGACTGTTCGGCCTGCCACGCTACGACCTGCTTCTGGTGTTCGCACTGGCCGTGCAGGTCTGGATGGTCTGGACGAAACTGGAAACCGTGGATGAACTCAAGGCCATCTGCCTGTTCCACGCGGTCGGCTTCGCGCTGGAAGCGTTCAAGGTGTCCGGCAGCATCCAGAGCTGGAGCTATCCGGATTTCGCCTACACCAAAGTGCTGGGCGTGCCGCTGTTTTCCGGCTTCATGTATGCCGCCATCGGCAGCTACATGATCCAGGCCTGGCGACTGTTCGACCTGCGCATCCGCCACCACCCGCCGTACTGGATGGCGGTGACCGTGGCGCTGCTGATCTACGCCAATTTCTTCACCCACCACTACATCGGCGATTACCGCTGGTACCTGGCCGCCTGCGCGCTCGGTCTGTATGCCCGGACGGTGGTGGTGTTCCGGCCGTACGACCGGGACCGGCGCATGCCGCTGCTGCTGGCCTTCGTGCTGATCGGTTTCTTCATCTGGCTGGCCGAGAACATCAGCACCTTCTACGGCATCTGGAAGTACCCGAATCAGCTCGGCGCCTGGTCGGCCGTGCATGTCGGCAAGTGGAGTTCCTGGTCGCTGCTGGTGATCATGACCTTCACCATCATCGCCGGCCTGAAGCACATCAAATCGCGCATCCACGTCCCCGATTGACCGACTGCAACCTTTTCCGGCGTCAGCGTCTCTATTCCTACAAGCCGCCACTTCCGGCGGCGCACTAAGGAGACTGCCATGGCAGGTGATGTATTCGTAGTATTGATCATTTTCAGCGCGCTGGTGATGATCGTTAAAGCCAGTGTCGACGCCATCGTACGGGTCAAGGCCCTGAAATCGGTCGATGCCTCGCCCGAGGTTCTGAAGGCGATCGCCCAGGCCGGCACCCCGTTCCATCTGACCGCCCTGAAGTGGGGTCTGGGCCTGGGCTGTCTGGGCGTCGGCTTCCTGATCATCGACGCGCTCAATCTGCAGCCGGATCAGCCCAGCACCTGGGGCGTGCTGACCCTGTCGATCGCCACCGGCCTGCTGTCGTTCTACGGCCTGGCCCGTAAAAACCTGATGTAAGCAGAACGATGCGCCACAGAAAAGGGGCCCGAGGGCCCCTTTTCATTTGGCGGAACTCCGCGCTTACTTGACCGGCTTGCCGGTGTTGTCCAGCACGGTCAGCGGACCGATGTTGAGCGCCGCGATCTTGTCCTTGATCTTGGACAGATCACCGACCACTACCACGGTCAAGGCATCCGGCTGGATGGTTTTGGCGGCGGCATTGACCTGATCCAGACTCAGACCGGTGATCAGCGCGGCACGCCGGGCCTGGTAATCGTCCGGGCGGTCATAACGCACGATGCCGCCCATGGCACCGAGCACGGCGTTGGCGGTTTCGAACGAACCCGGCAGGCCGCGGACTTCACCGGCCTGGATCTTGTTCAGTTCTTCCGCTTTAGCCGGCGCCTTGCCGGTCGCGTATTCATTCACTTCACGCAGCAGCTCCTGCAGCGATTCGGCGGTTTTGTCGATCTGCACGGCCGCGGAAGCGGTCCACAGACGCTGGCCCTGGGCGCCGCCGACACCGGAGTACGAACCGTAGGCCCAGTGTTTGTTTTCACGCAGGTTCATGTTCAGACGCGAGCTGAATTCACCGCCGAGAATCGCATTGGCGATTTCGAACTGGGTGGCGTTGGCATCACGGCTGGACGGCACCAGCTGGCCGATCAGGATGTTGGCCTGCACGGCGCCGGGCTGGTCGATCAGGATGACGCGCTTCTGCTTGGGCAGCGCCACCGGGGTCACGGCAACGGTCGGCTTGGCGGCGGAGGGGGCCTTCCAATCGGCGAATGCGGTTTCCAGTTTCGGCAGCACTTCCTTCAGCGTGGTATCGCCGACCACCAGCAGGGTGGCGTTGTCCGGACGGATCCAGTCACGGTGCCAGGCCAGCATGTCATCCCGGGTCAACGAGGCGATGCTGTCTTCTTCACCCAGACCGCTGGAGGCCACGGCGTACGGATGGCCGAGGCCATACACGGTCTGACGCAGCACGCGGCCACCGATACCGGCCGGGCGGGCTTTTTCCTGCTTGATCGAGGCGATCCAGGACGCGCGTACGCGGTCGATTTCGGCCTGGTCAAAGCGCGGACGCAGGATCATGTCGGCATACAGGGCCAGTGACGGCGCGAGGTTTTCCTTCAGGGCCGAAACATACACGCTGCTGCCGTCGAGGCTGGCACTGGCGCCGATGTTGGCACCCAGCGATTCGGCGCGGTTGCCGAAGCCGAGGGCATCGTACGTGCCGGCACCTTCATCGAGCATGCCCATGGTGAAATTGGCGATGCCGGCCTTGCGGCCCTGATCGGAGGCGAAGCCCGCATTCTGGAATTCCATGCTGAACTGAACCACCGGCAGACCCGGGCGTTCGGCCAGGATCACGCGTGTGCCGTTGCTGAGCGTGGCTCGCTGCAGATCCGGGAATTTCAGGTCCGGGAAGCTGGTGGTTTTCGGCACACCGGCTTTGCGATCAAGATCGGTTTTGACCGTGGTGAATTTCGGATCGGCTTTGGGCACCACCGCCGGCGCCAGATTGGCGATGGCCGGTGCTTCGACCACCGGCGGACGTTCGCCCGGCACGATGCTCAAGGTGTGGTCGCCGGAAGACAGCCACTGGCCGGCCACCGCTTTCAGGCGCTTGGCCGAGGTTTTCTCGATGACCGCGAGGCTGGTGCGGAAGCAGTCGGCCTTGCCGGTGAACACCGCGCACTCGGCCAGCACATCGGCCTTGCCGCCGAAGCCGCCGATACGCTCGACGCCACGGATGAACCCGGATTTCAGGACGGTCTTGGCCTGCGCCACTTCTTCATCGGTCGGGCCGTCCTTGATCAGGCGGGCCATTTCCTCGCTGATGGCGGCTTCCACTTTGGCGGCATCGGCACCGGCTTTGACGTCGGCCTGCACGATGAACAGGCCGCCGAGCTCGGAGCCCCAGGCGAAGGCGGCGACATTGTCGACCAGCTTGTCCTGGAACAGCAGGCGTTTGTCGAGACGCGAGGATTTGCTGCCGCCGAGCACCTGGGCCAGGATCTGCAGCTGATCGCCGGCATCGTCGCCGACGCCGGGCACGTTCCAGGCGCGGTAGATGCGGGTCTGCGGCACCTTGTCGGTGATGGTTTCACGCGTCGATTGCGTACGCTTGGCAATCATGGTCGGCAGTTTGGCGACCGAAGCCGAGGCCGGGATGTCCCCGAAGAAACGGGTGGCTTTTTCCTTGGCGGTGGCCAGATCGATGTCGCCGGCCAGCACCAGCACGGCGTTGTTCGGGCCGTACCAGCTCTTGAACCAGGCCTTGACGTCATCCAGCGTGGCGGCGTTCAGATCGTTCATCGAGCCGATGGTGGAGTGGTGATACGGATGATCCTTCGGATAGCTCGCTTTCAGCAGCTGATCGAATACGCGGCCATAGGGCTGGTTCTCGCCCTGGCGCTTTTCGTTCTGCACCACGCCGCGCTGCTCGTCGAGCGCGGCCTGGTCGATGGCACCGAGCAGATGGCCCATGCGGTCGGACTCCATGAAGAGGGCCATGTCCAGCGCCGTAGTCGGCACGTTCTGGAAATAGTTGGTGCGGTCGGAATTGGTGGTGCCGTTCTGGTCGGTGGCGCCGGCCAGCTCGAAGGGCTCGAAGAATTCGCCTTTGTGGTTTTCCGAGCCCTGGAACATCAGATGCTCGAACAGGTGCGCGAAACCGCTGCGGCCCAGGGGCTCGTCCTTGGAACCGACGTGATACCAGATATTCACCGCCACGATCGGCGCCTTGCGGTCGGTATGTACGATCACACGCAGCCCGTTCGGCAGGGTGAATTCGTCGTAAGCGATGTCGACCGTGGCGGCACCGGCGGCCTGGGCGGCCGGCATGAAGGCGGGCGTACCGCCGAGCAGGGCAAGGCCGAGAGCGGCCGACAGAAGCGTTTTGTTTCCGAATCGCATGGGCGGGGTTCCTTTGGAGTGAATCGCTAATGGTAATGGAATTTGACGGCACCTACACTAGGCCATATGTCATAGTCACGGCGTGAAGTCCGGAGCAAGACCTGATGCCGCGTTCCACGATCGTTCTGTTATTGCTGGCAATCTCCGGCGCCGCAACGGCGGCGGAGTCGGTGCGTTACGAGCAGGGGCTGGCCTGGGACCTGCAGAAAAAGCGCCTGCTGTACACCGAATCGCACTGGAGCCGGTTCGAGAACAATCTGCTGTCCGAACGCACCGTGCTGTACCGCTGCGCCGACGGCACACCCTTTGCCCGCAAGGTCATTTCCTACGCCCCCTCGCGTCTGGCACCGGCTTTCGACTTCAAGGACGCCCGCCTCGGTTACCGGGAAGGCCTGCGCTGGAAAAACGGCCGGGCCAGCGTCTGGTTCGACGGCAGCGGCGGCTACCGGGAACGGCAGCTGCAGAACAGCCCTGACCTGGTCGCCGATGCCGGTTTCGACGGCTTCATCCGCAGCCGCTGGCCGCAGCTGCTCGGCGACCGCCGCCAGCAGCTGCAGTTCGCGGTGCCGTCGCGGCTGGACAGCTACGGCTTCCATCTGCAACGCATCGGTGCCGCGGTTTACCGGGAACAGGCGGCGCAGATTTTCCGGCTCGGGCTTGACGGCTGGCTGGGCCTGGTCGCACCGGACATCGAAGTGACCTACAGCAGCAACGGCAGCCGGCTGCTGCGTTTCAAGGGCTTGAGCAACATCCGCGACGATGACGGCGGCGCCACGGTGAAGGCGCTGATCGAGTTCCCGCTGACCGACCGCGAAGTGCCGGCCGCCGAAAAAAACCGGGCACAGGCGGTTTTGCTAAAATCCTGCCAACTCAGCTGATTTTGGAACACATCGTGATCGATGTGATTTTGTTCGAACCGGAAATTCCCCAGAACACCGGCAACATCATCCGCCTTTGTGCCAACACCGGCGCTAGGCTGCACCTGGTCGAACCGCTCGGCTTCGTCTGGGACGATGCCCGGGTCAAACGCGCCGGCCTGGATTACCACGAGTTCGCCGAGGTCCGCCGGCATGCCGACTATGCCGCCTGCCTGACGCATCTGCAACAGCCGCGCGTGTTCGCGTTCAGTTCGAAAGCGCAGACGCGCTTCGATGCCCCGCATTTCCGGGCCGGCGATGCCCTGCTGTTCGGCCCCGAAACCCGCGGCCTGCCGGCGGCGGTGCTGGACGGTCTGCCCGAGGCGCAACGACTGCGCTTGCCGATGCGGCCGGGTCAGCGTAGTCTGAATCTGTCGAATGCCGTTGCCGTGGCGGTGTTCGAGGTCTGGCGCCAGCTCGGCTACGCCTGACACGCACGGCGGTATTGCCCCAGGAGATCGCCATGAGCGAAAAAGACAGTAACGCGTTGCTGGCCCTGCTGGCCGGCGTCGCCATCGGCGCCGGACTCGGCATCCTGTTCGCGCCCGACAGCGGCCGCAAGACCCGCGAGAAGCTCAAGAACGGCGTCGACGAACTCGGCGATGAGCTGCAGGAGCAGCTGCAGGCGCTGAGCCGCAAGGTACAGACCGCGGTCGGCGACAAGACCCAGCAGATCGAACACGCCATCGACGGCCTGGCCGAGCAGGCCGGCGCCGAATCGGAAGCGGTCATCGAAAAACTCGAAGCACGCCTCGAGCAGCTGAAAGCACGCATCCGCCAGGGCCGCGGCACGCCATGAGCGCGCTTCGGGAAAACGCCGAAGACCTGCGCGCCAGCGTGGAAGCCCTGCTGGAGAACCAGGCCGCCTATTACAAGCTCTGGTCGTTCAAAGTCGGCATGAAATCGCTGACCCTGCTGATCCAGCTGACCCTGTTCACCCTGTTCGGGCTGATGGCGCTGTTGTTCCTGTCGACCGCCGCCGCCTTCGCGCTCGGCGATGCGCTCGGCTCGGCCACGAAAGGCTTTCTGCTCATCGGCGGGTTCTACGCGGTGTTGCTGATTGCCGTTTATCTGCTGCGTGATCAGATCAACCGGCCGATCCTGCGCCGCTTCTCCGACATTTTCTTCGCGGAGGGACCATGACCCGGAAAACCTACAGCTCGTTCGAACAGATCGACCAGGAACTGGAAATCCTGGCGCTGGAAAAGGAATTGCGGCAGATCCAGCTGCGCCAGGCCGCCGGCAAAGCCGCCGAAGCGCTCAAGCCCGGCAACCTGTTGATGGAATCACTGGGCCCGGTCGGCGGCATGGTCCGCAATTCCGGCGCGGTGCAGAAAGTCCTCATGATGTGGCTTGCACGCCGGCTGCTGAAATAATCGCCTGAACGGAACATTAACAAAACCGCGCGACGGGCGAACTTCCGTGACTTAAGACACTCCAAGCTGGGCGTCTGCGAAATGCAGAATGAAATGCACTGTGCATTTCCGCATCAGTCAATCACTTTGGAGTATCTATGAAACGTACCGTATTGGCCCTCGCCCTGACCGCCGCCGCTTTTTCCGCCCAGGCTTCCGACCTGGACTACAGCTATGTCGAAGGCGCTTACAGCAAGCTCGATGTCGGCCCGGGCAATCTCGATGGCTTTTCGATCGACGGCTCGTTGAAGTTCAATGACAGCTTCTACGGCTTCGCCGGCTACCAGAAGAACGACCAGAGCGGCATCAGCCTTGATGAATACAACATCGGCGCCGGTTTCCGCAAAGCCATCAACGACAAGACCGACTGGGTCAGCGAACTGTCGTACATCCGCGACAGCGGCAACATCGCCAACAGCCTGATCAAAGTCGATGACAACGGCTACCGCATCGCCACCGGCGTGCGCAGCATGGTCAGCGACAAATTCGAACTCAACGGCAAGGTCAACTACACCGATGCCGGCGATTTCGGCGACGGTTTCGGCGTCGGCATCGGCGCCGTGTACCACGTCAACGACAGCTTCGGCATCACCGCCGGCTACGACTATGCCGACCGCAGCGGCAGCGACCTGAACGGTTGGAATCTGGGCGCCCGCTTCAGCTTCTAATCGCGCAACACGTACCAAGTAAAAACCCCGCTTCGGCGGGGTTTTTTTGCATCAGTCGAACAGGCCCTGCGGATATTCGGGCTTCTGCTCGCGCGACAGCAGCAGCTTCAGACCCTCCTGCGGGGTGATTTCCTCGTGCAGCACGCGCCGCACCAGGGCGGAAATCGGCAGATCGATGTCAAAACGCTCGGACAGGCGCATCACTTCATCGCAGGTCTGGATCGATTCCACCACCTGGCCGATCGAGGCCACGGCTTCGCGGATCGACTGGCCCCGCCCCAGCGCCAGGCCCAGACGGCGGTTGCGCGACAGATCGCCGGTGCAGGTCAGCACCAGATCGCCCAGTCCGGCCAGACCCATCAGGGTTTCGGCGCGGCCACCGAGCGCGTGGTTCAGACGCAGCATCTCGTTCAGTCCGCGGGTAATCAGACCGGCGCGGGCGTTCAAGCCCAAAGCCATGCCATCGGCGACGCCGGTGGCCACGGCCAGGACGTTCTTCATCGCGCCGCCGAGTTCGGCGCCGAGCATGTCGTTGCCGGTGTAGGCCCGGAAGGTCGGGCCATGCAGGGCTTCGGCCACGGTCTGGGCGAACTCGGGATCTTCGGAATGCACGGTCACCGCGGTCGGCAGGCCCTGCGTGACTTCCTTGGCAAACGACGGGCCGGTGACCACGGCCAGCGCGGCATCGGCGCCGAGGATGTCGCCGGCGACTTCGTGCAGAAAACGCCCCGAGCCGGGCTCGAAGCCCTTGGTCGCCCAGGATACGCCGACGCCGGCTTTACGGTGCGGCGCTAGGGCATGCACGGTTTCGGTGAAGGCATGGCTGGGCGTCACCACCAGAATGAAATCGGCACCGCGTACGGTATGCGCCAGATCGGTGCTGGCCTGCAGGTTCGCCGGCAAAGCAATACCCGGCAGATACCGGGTATTTTCATGCAGCGTATTGATGGCTTCGACCTGGGCCGCATTGCGGCCCCAGACCGTGGTCCGGTGGCCGTTGCGCGCCAGAAGCGCCGCGAGCGCGGTGCCCCATGAACCGGCACCCAGAACCGCCACCTGCATCGGCGCGTTCATGGCAGTCGCTTAGGCGTTGCCGCCTTCGGAAACCACCGTGCTGCCTTCGCTGGCGGCGGCGACTTGTTCGGCGCGGCGGCGCAGGCCTTCGGCGTAGATGCCTTCGAAATTGATCGGCTGCAGATAGAACGGCGGGAAGCCGCCCTGGCTGATCAGATCGGATACGGCCTGACGGGCATACGGGAACAGCACGTTCGGGCAGTGGATGCCGAGCATGGCGTCCAGGGTCGGATCATCGAAACCGGCCAGACCGAAAATACCGGCTTGGGCGACTTCGGCCAGGTAAATGGTTTTTTCGCCGATGGTGCAGGTCAGGGTCACGCCCAGCACCACTTCATAGACGTCATCGGCCAGCTTGCCGACCTTCTGGTTGAGGTTCATGTTGAGCTCGGGCTGGCCTTGCTCGTTGAACACCAGCGGGGCGTTCGGGGCTTCGAAGGAAACGTCCTTCACATAGATTTTTTGCACGTTGAAAGCGGCTTGTGCACCGTCTTGGACGGCGCCTTCGGTCAGATTGGCAGACATGGTAAAACTCCGGAAAATGCGTAAACGCAGCTAAGAATCGATCAGGGTACTACAGGGTTATGGGGTCTGGCCCCATGATATCAAGTCACCGGCCCTTGGTCAGGGGCAGATCGGCCTGGATCCAGGCGTTCAGGCCGTCGTTGAGCCAGTACACGCGGGTAAATCCGGCCTTGTGCAGGCGCTTGGCGGCCTCGCTGGAGGACTGCCCGGTCCGGCAGACCACCGCCACCGGCAGCTCTTTGGCCTTGGCCAACAGCTTGTTCTCCGGGTCGAACTGGCTCATGGCCACATGCTTGGCGCCCAGAATATGGCCTTTCTCGAATTCGGCGATGGCGCTGACATCGACCAGCAGCGCGGATTCACGGTTGATCAGGTCGGTCAGCTGGGCCGGGCTGACGGTTTTGTAACCGACGAACAGGCGGGCCGCTTCGGTGTACACCAGAGCCACGGTCAGGACCACGAAAATCGAAGAAAGAATCGGGTTTTGGGCGGCAAAGGCCATCAGGGCGTCAAAAGACATGCGGCGTCCAACAAGGGGTAAACGCCTATTATCGCCCGTGGCGGGGCCGAATGCCAGTCAATCCAGCTTGGGAAGCCCCGAAGTCAGCCACCAGCGCTTGGCCACCGGATCGTAGCGCCAGGTCTGCCGGTCGGTTTTGGTGCGTTCGGTCTGCGAGGCCACATCGATGATGCGCAGCTCGACGCGCTGGCTGTAGGTCTGCGGATCGGTGCGCTCGGCCGATTTCAGCAGATAACCGCTGACCTGGAACTGTTTGTAATAGGTCTCGTCGGCATCGCTGAAGCCGCCGGGCGGGCGGATCAAGGGGTCGACCGATTCGCGCGCCTTCTCGAAGTCATTCCAGCGCACGGCGTTGCCGTACACCTTCAGGGCCGCTTCCAGGGCTTTGTCGTTCTTGCTGGATCCGGCGGCCAGCACCGGCGCCGGCAACAGGGCCAGCATCAAGGCGGCGAACAAGGCTTTGGTGAACATGGTTTCTTTCCGGAGGGGCTCAGTTACACTAGATTCTGCCACAAATGGCCGCTGCCAACGATTCCGCATGTCCCGTGCCTGCGCCCTGTCCGGATGGACCCTGATTTCGCTGCGTCCGCGCCACCGGCACGGACCGGTACGGCGTGCGGCCGCCGCCCGTGGCGCCCAGGTTTTGGCGGTATCACCTTACGAATTGCTTGCCCTGGATGCGGGCGCCGCCTTGCAGGCCGTGCTGGATTGTCCGATCCGCATTGCCAGCTCTCCGGCGGCCGTGGCCTTCGCAGCGGCACAGGCCGATTTGCAGGGCGACTGGCTGGCCATCGGCACCGCCACGGCGAAAGCCTTGCGACGTGCCGGCGCCGCCCAGGTGCAGAGCGCCGAACCGCAGAATGCCGACGGTCTGTTGGCCCTGCCGGTGCTGTCCGAATGCCGGGGAAAACAGATCGGCCTGATCACCGCACCGGACGGCCGTGGCGTGTTGGAACGCGAATTGCCGGCGCGCGGCGCGCAGCTGCACCTGGCCCATGTCTATCACCGGCAGGCCTTGCCCTTGCCGACCAGGGTCCATCGGCGCCTGCACGAACTCGGGCCGGACACGGCCGTGCTGGTCAGCAGCCGGGCGGCCTTTGCCGAGTTCTGGCGACAGCTGGACGACGCCGAACACGATAAAATCAGCCGGACGCTATGCATCGCCAGCAGCGCCCGCTTGCTAGACTATCTGCAGACGCTCGGCCTCCGGAAGCTGCGGCTCGCCGCCGGTACACAGCCGGCCACGATGCTGGCGACGCTCTGTGAAGCCATCGCCGCCCATGAACGTGAAGGATGACGCCATGACTGAAACGCCGGTTCCCGCCGCCAAATCGCATTCCCGCATCGGGGTCGTGCTTTTGGCGTGCGTGCTGATCGTGGCCATTGCCGTGTTTGCCTGGATCCGTCTGCGCGTGGATTCCGGCGAAGCGCTGGTGCCGACCGCCGACCTCAGCACGCAGGCGCTGGATCAGCGCCTGTTGGTGACCGAACAGCACGTGGCCCGTCTGGAACAGGAACGCGCCGCCCTGCAGCAGCGTCTGGCCGAATCGGCCAACCGCACCAATCTGCTGCGTGATGAAGTGCTCGGCGTCAGCGAGCGGGCGGCGCTGATCGAAGACAGCGTGCAGCAACTGAGCCGCAGCGACCGCAGCGCCATGGACAGCCTGCGCTTGAACGAAGCCGAACTGCTGTTGATCATCGCCCGCGAACGCTGGCAGCTGTCGGGCGATCTGGCCGGCACCCTGCAAGCCACCGAATTGGCCGCCACCGCTCTCAACGGCCTGAAAGATCCGCAATGGCTGACCCTGCGGCAGACGGTGACCCGCGAACTGGCCGCCTACCGCGCCATCGACGCCGATCCGCGCGCCATCGCGCGCGGCGAGCTGGATGCCCTGGAAGCGCTGTTGCCGCAACTGCCGGCCGCCGACGGCAACGGCACTGAAGCCGCGCCGGAGCCCTACGGCTTTGAACGGCTGCTCAACGCACTCATCCGCATCCAGCCGACCGGCCAACAGACCCTGATTGCTCCGGCCGAACGGCAGGCGGCGCAGACCGCGCTGGCCTTGGAAATCGCCAATGCACGGACCGCGCTGCAGTTGCGGCAGAGCGCCGAATTCAAGAACAGCGCGCGCCGCATCGATCAGTGGCTGCTGCGTCTGTATGCCGATGGCAAAGCACTGCAGGAGCGCCGGCAACGCCTGCAACAGTCCGCCAATGCGCCGCTCAGCATCGCCCTGCCGGAAGCCGGCAGCACGCTCAGCGAACTGCAGCGCCTGAAACAGAGCGCCACGCCATGAGTCTGTACCGCAGTTTCCTGTGGTGGCTGTTGCTTGCGGCACTCGGCGCGCTGGCCTGGGATCTGCTGCAGCCCGATTTCGGCGAAGTGGTCATCCGCTGGCACGGCACCACCATCACCACCACGGTCGCTTTCTTTCTGTTTGCCTGCATCCTGCTGCTGTTTTCGCTCTGGTTGCTGTGGACCCTGCTGCGCTTTCCCTACAATGCGTGGCAGGCCTATGCCCACAAGCAGGCACGCAGCCGTTTGAACAGCGGCCTGACCGCGTTTTACGAAGGCCGCTACGGCCGCGCCCAGAATCTGCTGCTGAAAGCCGCCGAAGACAAACAGGTGCGCGATCTGGCGCTGCTCGGTGCGCGTCAGGCGGCATTGGCGCAGGAAGATTACGTTGCCGCGGCCGGTCTGCTGGAACAATTGAACCAATCAAATCCGACCTTGGCCGCGTCCAATAACGCGCGTCTGCTGTTGAAACAGGGCAAGGCCCAGCAGGCCCTGGATGTGATGCTGACGCGGCCGGCCACGGAGTGGTCGCCGGTGGCACGCGGCATCGCGATTGAAGCGGCGATCAGCCTGCAGCAATTCGATCTGGCCCGCAATTGGATGCAGGCCCGCGGTCACGGCATGAGCGGCAAACAGCAGGCGCAGTTGCAGGCGCTGTATCAGCGTCACTACCTGGCCGGCGCCGATTCGGCCGACACACTCTGGCAGCGCTGGCAGGAGCTCGGCAGTCAAGGCCAGCCCGGCGAAGCGATGGCCGAGGCGTTCGCGCTACGTGCGGGCGCGCTTGGCATGCAACACTCGGCCGCCACGGCACTGATTGCATCGGCCGAAACCCGTTACGACAGCGGCCTTGCCAAAGCGCTTGCGCTCGTGGCACAGAACGATGCCGCTCTGTTCGAGCGTCTTCGCGTACTGCTGGCTGCGCATCCGGATGATGCCGTGCTGCTGCACGCGCTCGGCAGCTGGAGCCGCGCGGCCGGCAACAACGATGCCGCCATCGGCTACTGGCAGCGGGCGATCGCGCAAGGCGGCGGCGCCGAAAGCTGGAACCAGCTCGGGCAGGCACATGCCGGTCTCGGCCAATTCGAACAGGCTTACATCGCCGAGAACAACGCCCGGCGCGTGCTGAACGGCGAAGCGCCGTTGCCGATGACCGGCGTCACGCTGCAGCAACGCATTGCCGCCGAAGCGGTTTCCGAGCAGCGCAACGAACACGGGATTCCGTGGCTGCCGCAGTGAGTTTCTTCACAAAAATTAGAGCGCATAAAAATGCAATTGAGTGGGCAGTTGTTGCCATAATTGTTTGTACGGCTATTTATTCATTTGGCGCTACAACCACAGCACATATCGCCCTATCTTTCTGGGTTGCTTTTTCATTCGTAGGGCTTGGATTATGGCTTTCTCACTGCCTCTACTACAGAAAATTTAAACTGCCTATACCTCTTGCCTGCGTTATAGCCGGCATGGCCATTTTGCCTTTTCTCTTATTTACATCATGGTATGAGGCTGATTACATGATGTTTGCTGTATTCTTTTCTATTGGAATACTTCCGGTAATCTGCCAAGTCTTAATTGATTTTTTCAAAGTAAAAAAATAAGGCGTCCGATTTGGACGCCTTTGTATTTCTATTTAGATCTAAGAATTAACGTTCAACAATCGCCGCCACGCCCATGCCGCCGGCGGTGCAGATCGAAATCAGTACGCGGCCCTGGCCTTTTTCCTTCAGCAGCTTCGCGGCAGTGGCCACAATGCGCGCACCGGTGGCCGCGAACGGATGGCCGAGCGCGAGCGAAGAACCGACCACGTTGAGCTTGCTGCGGTCGATGGAGCCCAGCGCGCCGTCCATGCCGAGTTTGGTTTTGCAGAATTCCTCGGACTCCCAGGCTTTCAGCGTGCACAGCACCTGCGCGGCGAAAGCTTCGTGGATTTCATAGAAATCGAAATCCTGCAGTTTCAGATTGTTGCGCTTCAGCAGTTGCGCCACGGCCCAGGCCGGCGCCATCAGCAGGCCCTCACCGCCGACGAAATCAATCGCGGCCACCTGCGCATCGGCCAGATAGGCCAGAATCTCTTTGCCGTTGGCTTTGGCCCAGTCTTCGGACGCCAGCAATGCGGCGGAAGCGCCGTCGCTGAGATTGGTGGAATTGCCGGCGGTCAGTGTGCCTTTGCCGGAGCGTTTGTCGAAAGCCGGCTTGAGCGTGGCCAGTTTTTCCAGGCTGGTGTCCGGGCGCAGGATGTTGTCGCGCTCCAGACCGCGGAACGGCATCACCAGATCGCTGAAGAAGCCGCGCGCATAGGCGGCGGCGGCTTTCTGGTGCGACTCATACGCCAGCTGATCCTGGTCTTCGCGGCGGATCTGCCAGGTCTTGGCCATGTCCTCGCAGCTTTCGCCCATGCTCTTGCCGGTACGCGGTTCGGCCACGCCGGGAAAGTCGGGTTTGAATTCGCCGAAGGAAAAGCCCTTGAGCGCGGCCTTGAGGCGCTCGCCGAGCGTGCGCGCGCGGTTGAGATCCAGCAGACGGCGGCGCAGTTTTTTGCTGACCGCAATCGGCACGTCCGAGGTGGTGTCGGAACCGCCGCCGATGCCGACCTCGATCTGGCCGACGGCGATTTTGTTGGCCACGGTGATCAGCGCATCCAGACCGGTGCCGCAGGCGCGGGTAATGGTGATGCCCGGCGTGTGCGGCGACAGACCGGACGACAGCGTGGCTTCGCGCGCCAGATTGAAATCGGAGGAGTGCTTGAGCACGGCGCCCATGGCGACCTCGCCCAGGGCCTGGCCCTGCAGCTGGAATTTTTCGACCAGACCGCCGAGCACGACGGTGGACAGGCCGAGATTGCCGACATCGTAGTAGGCGGTGTTGTTGCGGCAGAACGGAATCCGGACGCCGCCGAGAATGGCGACACGACGCGTGGAAGACATGGAACGGCTCCTGAAAAGCGGAAAAGGGGGCGGACAGGGCATAATAAGCGGCCCTGCCCCGTGCATGGATTTCTCCAAACTCCCGAGTATGGTAGCGCATGATTGAGCCCGTTTACAGCTTCGGCCTGTTGGCCCTGGAACTCTGCCCCGGCCAACAGCTTCCCGCCACGCCGCTGCCGGTCGCACAGGCTGAACAGCTCGGCGCCCTGCTGGCCGAGGATCTGCGGCCGTGGATCGCCCCGCACACCGGCATTGATATCAGTCTGGCCGGCGCCGCGTTCGATCCGGTCGAGCTGCTGCGGCCGGGTTGGCCGGTGCATGCCGAAATCGCGCGTTTGACCCATCTGGCCCCGAAAGCCGCGGATGCGCGTCTGCTGTGTTTTGGTGCCGCCGACGGACGCATGCCCGAAGGACTGCAGCCCGATCCGGCGCATGCCGGGGGCCCGCTGCGCTGGCTGCCCTTCGTGCTGTCCGGTCCGGCCGGGCAGATCCAGGCCGTGCAGGACGGCATGGAAGCCGAACTGATGGAGCGCGGCATGGCCGGCGCGGCCACCGCGCTGTGTGCCCAGGAACTGTTCGGCACGGCCATCGAGCACGCGCGCTACATGACCCTGCACGACGGCGTGGCGATGATGGCCATGCAGTACGGCCATAGCGGACTGGAGCCGGTCTGGCCCTTGATCGAAACCGCGCTGTTCGCGCCGCAGCATGCCGTCTGGCTGGATGCGCCGCCGGAGCCCTTGGTGTATGTGAAGGATGGCACTGCGCACATCGCGTTATTGGATTGCCATGCCTGGATGAAACTGCAGAGCGGCCTGGAGGGTAAAAACGGCGAACAACTGGAAACCCTGTTCCAGATGTTCCAGATGCGCCAGCGCCAGATTGCCGCGCTGCTGGAAGCGCACGGCCTGAGCGTGGAATTCGATTTCTGCGCCGACGCCGCCGGCGCCCGCGAGACCCTGCAGCGTTAATCCGGAATGCGGTTGGGCAGCGGTTCGCCGCGCTCGTAAGCCGTAAAGCTGTCGATGGTGGTCTGGCAGATGGTGTGTACCGCTTCACGGGTGAAAAAGCCCTGATGGCCGGTAATCAGCACGTTCGGCAATTGCTGCAATTCAGCCAGCAACGGATCGGCCAACGCCGATTGCGAATGATCTTCGAAAAACAATCCGGCTTCGAATTCGTAGACATCCAGGGCCAAGCCGCCGAGGCGGCCGCTGCGCAATGCCGCCAAGGCCGCGGCGGTGTCCAGCACCGCCCCGCGGCTGGTGTTGACCAGCAATGCGCCGGGTTTGCAGGCCGCGAAGAAATCGGCATCGAGCAGATGCTTGGTGTCCGGAGTCAACGGGCAATGCAGGGAAATCGCATCGGAGTGCGCGGCCAGTTCGGCCAGCGAAACGAAACGCGCACCGGCGCGTTCGAACCCGGGATCCGGATAAGCATCGTACGCGATGACGGTGCAGCCGAAACCACGCATGATGCCGGCGAATACCGCGCCGATGCGGCCGGCACCGATGATGCCGACGGTTTTCCCGTACAGATCGAAACCCATCAAGCCATCGAGCCGGAAATCGTTGGCCAGCACGCGTTCGTGCGCGATCGGAATGTTGCGGTTCAGGGCCAGCAGCAAGGCCGCCGCATGTTCGGCCACCGAATGCGGGGAGTAATCGCCGACGCGCGTGACCGAAATGCCCAGACGTTTGGCTTCGGCGGTATCGACATTGTTGTAACCGGCGCAGCGCAGCGCCAGCAGATGCACGCCGTCTTCGGCCAGAATGCGCAGGGCCTCGGCATCGGCGTGGTCGTTGACGAAAATGCAGGCGCCGCCGCAGCCGGCGGCCTGGCGGGCGGTGTCGGCGGAAAGCGGCGCTTTGATGAACAGCAATTCGTGGCCGGCATCGGCATTGGCGGCGTTCAATCCGTCGCGGTCGTAATCATGGGCGCTGTACACGGCGATTTTCATGCGTCGGGGTCTCCAGGCGGACGGGTGTCCTGTTCGTAAATGCGGTAATGCGCGTCCTGCATGCCGAGCGCCTGGTAGGTGCTGCGCGCGCTGCGGTTGTCTTTCTCGACATACAGGCGGATGCCGCAGACGCCGGCATCGGCCTGCGCCAGCGCGCGCACATGCGCATACAGCGCGCGATAAATGCCTTGGCGGCGGAATTCGGGCGGCACATACACGCTCTGAATCCACCACCACAGGCCGTTGCGCCAATCGCTCCACTCAAAAGTGAACATCAGCGTGCCGGCCGGCACACCATCACGCTCCGCCACGAAATAGCGGGCCAGCGTGGGATCAGCAATACCGCGGGCGATACCGGGCCTGACTTCGGCATCCGGCAGGATTTTGTTTTCGGTTTCCAGCGCCATGGCCTGCGCCCAGCGGGCGAGCAAGGCGGCGTCTTCGGCGCGGGCCGGGCGGATCTGCAGGCTCATGTCTCGTCCTTACGGCCGTGTTTGGCGCCGAGTTTGC
>NZ_JAPDUI010000002.1 GCF_025980345.1 Arenimonas sp. GDDSR-1
AATCGCTGACCCAACGCCTGTCCGGAACCCTGCAACGCCTGCGCGGCGTCGGCCGGCTGACCGAAGACAACATCAAGGATTCCCTGCGCGAAGTGCGCATTGCCCTGCTCGAAGCCGATGTCGCCCTGCCGGTGGTGATGGCCTTGATCGAGCGCATCAAGGCGCGCGCGGTCGGTCAGGAAGTGCTTAGTAGTCTCACCCCCGGGCAGGCTCTGATCAAAATCGTGCACGACGAACTCGCCGCGGTGATGGGTGCCGAGGCGGTCGATCTGAACTTCAATGTGCCGGCGCCGGCCATCATCCTGATGGCGGGTCTGCAGGGTGCGGGTAAAACCACGACGGTCGGCAAGCTGGCCAAATTCCTGAAGGAAAAGCGCAAGAAGAAAGTCATGGTGGTCAGCTGCGACGTCTACCGTCCGGCCGCGATCGCCCAGCTGGAAGCCTTGGCCAAGCAGGTCGGGGTGAACTTCTTCCCCAGCCAAGCCAGCCAATCACCGGTGGACATCGCCAAGGCCTGCATCAGCGAGGCCCGTAAAACCTACATGGATGTGGTGCTGGTCGATACCGCCGGCCGTCTGGCCATTGATGCCGACATGATGGCCGAAATCCAGCAGCTGCATGCGGCCCTGAATCCGGTGGAAACCCTTTTCGTGGTCGATGCCATGACCGGCCAGGATGCCGCCAATACCGCCAAAGCGTTCAGCGAAGCGCTGCCGCTGACCGGTGTGATCCTGACCAAAACCGACGGCGACGCCCGCGGCGGTGCCGCCCTGTCGGTCCGCCACATTACCGGCCAGCCGATCAAGTTCGTCGGCGTCGGTGAAAAGCCCGAGGGTCTGGATGTGTTCCATCCGGACCGGGCCGCCAGCCGCATCCTCGACATGGGCGATGTGCTCAGTCTGGTCGAGCAGGTGCAGTCGCAGGTCGATCACGAAAAGGCCGCCAAGCTGGCCCAGAAAGTGGCCAAGGGCAAGAAATTCGACCTGAATGACATGCGCGAGCAGTTCCAGCAGATGCAGTCCATGGGCGGCTTGTCCGGCCTGATGGACAAGCTTCCGGGCATGGCGCAGGTGCCGGATCACGTCAAAAACCAGGTCACCGGCAAGGAAATGCCGCGCATGATCGCCATCATCAATTCGATGACCCCGAAAGAGCGCCGCAATCCTGGGCTGCTGAACGGCTCGCGCCGGGCCCGCATCGCCCGCGGTTCGGGCACCACCCCGGCCGACGTCAACCGCCTGCTCAAGCAGTACCAGCAGATGGAAGGCATGATGGCCAAGCTCTCGCGTGGCGGCATGAAGGGCATGATGCGCGGCATGAAAGGCATGCTCGGCGGCGGCTTTCCGGGCGGATTCGGCGGTCGTTAAGCTTCCGGCTTTCCATAAGGCCGGTTTGGGGCTATAATATCGGGCTACCCGAGGCTTCGGCCCCGATTCCACCCCGAACTACAGAGCACATTACATTATGGTCAAGATCCGACTGACCCGCGGCGGCGCCAAAAAGCGTCCGTTCTACCACATCGTGGTGACCGACCAGCGCAACAAGCGCGATGGCCGTTCCATCGAGCGCGTGGGCTATTACAACCCGGTTGCCCAAGGCAACGAAAAGCGCGTCGAGCTGAACACCGACCGCGTCAACCACTGGGTTTCCCAAGGCGCGCAGCTGACTGACAAAGTCCGCATGCTCGTGAAAGAAGCCTCGAGCCAGGCCGCTGCCTGAGCCCGTCCTCGCGGCCATGACGCGAGGGCCTGACATTACGCCGGAGCGCCGCATCCTCATTGGCAGGATGGTCGGCGCTTTCGGCATTTCAGGCGAAATCAAATGCCAAAGCTTCGCCGATCCGCCCCAGCAGCTGCTCAAATACAAGCCGCTGATTCTGGTCAATGCGGGTCAGGAGCGCATTCTGGAAAGCCTGAGCGGACGCATGACCGCGAAAGGGCCGGTGATTCGCCTGCCCGGTGTGGATGACCGCGACGCGGCCGAAGCCCTGCACGGTGCCGAGTTGTGGGTGACCCGCAGCCAGCTGCCCAAGGCCAAGCCGGGCGAATACTACTGGATCGATCTGGAAGGTCTGCGCGTGACTAACCGCGAAGGCGTCGATTTCGGCACGGTCTCGCATCTGTTCGACACCCCGGCCAATCCGGTCATGGTGGTGGTCGGCGAGCGCGAACGCCTGATTCCCTTCCTGCTGGACCGGTTCGTGGATACCGTCGATCTCGAGGCCGGCGAAATCCGCGTCGATTGGGATGCCGATTTCTGATGCGCTTCGACGTCATCACCCTGTTTCCCGATTATTTCCGCCAGTGCCTGCAGGTCGGTGTGGTCGGCCGCGCCTTCGAGCGCGGTCTGGCCGGTTTGCATGTCTGGAATCCGCGGGATTTCACCCATGACAACTACCGCCGCATCGATGAGCGCCCGTTCGGCGGCGGGCCGGGCATGGTGATGATGGCCGATCCGCTGATGGAATGTCTGGATGCGGTGGTGCAGGCCGATGTGGCGCCCGCACATACCGTTTATCTGAGTCCGCAGGGACAGCCATTCACCCAGGCCAAGGCCCGCGAACTGGCCGGCCGGCCGCGTCTGGTGCTGCTGGCCGGACGTTACGAGGGCGTCGATCAGCGCTTTGTCGATGCCCGTATCGATGAGGAAATTTCGCTCGGGGATTATGTGCTGTCCGGTGGCGAGCTGCCGGCGGCCACCGTGATCGATGCCGTGGTCCGGCTGCTGGACGGCGTGCTCAATGATGCCGACTCGGCCATTCAGGACAGTTTTGAAGACGGCCTGCTGGACTGCCCGCATTACACCCGCTCCGAGGCCCTCGGCACGCAGGGGGTTCCCGAGGTGCTGTTGTCCGGAAACCATGCCCTGATCGCCCGTTGGCGGCGCAAGCAGAGTCTGGGCCGGACCTGGCTGAAACGCCCGGATTTGCTGGATGAAACCCGGCTGAGCAGGGCCGATGCCGCGCTTCTGGCCGAGTTCAAAGCTGAACAGACCGGCAATTCCCCGGCCAATGCCTGAAACCCCTAGTCAAAACCGCAACTTTCGGGCTATAATAAGCGGCTAAACACGCCGAGAGGCGTCCCCCAGAACGACTGAATCGTGGTGTCCTATGAACCTCCTGCAAAAATTCGAAGCCGAACAAATCACCCGCAAGCTGCCTGACTTCGGTCCCGGCGACACCGTCGTGGTCAACGTCAAAGTCAAAGAAGGCAACCGCGAGCGCGTGCAAGCCTACGAAGGCGTGGTCATCGCGATCAAGAACCGCGGCCTGAATTCCGCTTTCACCGTCCGCAAGATTTCGCACGGTTTCGGCGTCGAGCGCGTGTTCCAGACCCACAGCGCCACCATCGACTCCGTGTCGGTCAAGCGCCGCGGTGACGTCCGTCAGGGCAAGCTGTACTACCTGCGTGACCTCGAAGGCAAGAAAGCCCGCATCAAGGAAGACCTCAACTACGGCAAAAAAGCCTGAGTTGATGCCTGACCGTTTTGCACACACGGCCGCTCACGCGGCCGTTTGCATTTAAAGCGCATGAACAAAGACCCCCTCACCGAAGTCCGTGCCGATGTCTGGCTATGGGCCGCCCGCTTCTTCAAGACCCGGAGTCTGGCCAAGCAGATGCTGGCCGGCGGCAAGGTGCAGATCGGCGGTCAGGCCATCAAGCCCTCGCGCATGCTGCGCCGCGGCGATGTCCTGCAGATCACGCGCGCCAATGAGCTTTATGAAATCAGCGTGCTCGGCCTGAGCGAGCAACGCGGTCCGGCACCCGCGGCGCAGGCCCTGTATTGCGAATCCGAAGCCTCGCGCATCCGGCGTGAAAGCGAACGCGAGATGAAGCGCCTGGCCAATGCCGGCTACAAGGCGCCGCTGACCAAGCCCGACAAGCGCGCACGCCGGCTGATCCAGGCGCTCGGCGACATCGACGCGCTCTGATTCAGCGCAGCTGTTTCAGACGATACAAGGCTTCGAGCGCCTGCTTCGGCGTCAATTCATCCGGTTGCAGGGCGTCCACGGCATCGGCCAGCGCATTGTCGGTCACGAACAGGCCGAGCTGCGCGGGCTGCTCAAGCGCCTGCGCCTGCAGGTTCAAGGGCTGCTGCGGCTTGTTTTCCAGCTGGGCCAGCGCCTGTTTCGCACGGGTCAGCACCGGCCTGGGCAGACCGGCCAGCGAGGCCACCTGCAGACCGAAACTGCGGTTGGCCGGCCCGTCCTTCACCGCATGCATGAAGATCAAACGGTCGCCATGTTCCACCGCATCCAGATGCACGTTGCGGATGCCGGCGTGGGTTTCAGGAAGTGCGGTCAGTTCGAAATAATGGGTGGCGAACAGGCAGTAGGCGCGGTTGCCGTCACACAGGGCTTCCGCGCAGGCCTGCGCCAGTGCCAGACCGTCGTACGTCGACGTGCCGCGTCCGATTTCATCCATCAGCACGAATGAACGGGGTCCGGCATTACGCAGGATGAAACTGGTTTCCGCCATTTCCACCATGAAGGTCGACTGGCCGCGCGCCAGATCATCGCCGGCACCGATGCGGGTCAGGATGCGGTCGATCGGGCCGAGCTGGGCGGACTCGGCCGGAACGAAACTGCCGATGTAAGCAAGCAGGATGATCAGCGCATTCTGCCGCATGTAGGTGGATTTACCGCCCATGTTCGGACCGGTGATCAGCAGCATGCGCTGCTCGCCATCGAGAATAAGATCATTTGGTTCGAAAGCCTGCTCGCGGACCTGCTCCACCACGGGATGCCGGCCACGTCGGATGCGGATGCCATCGTCGTCCAGCAACTGCGGACGGCACCAGTTCAGGGCCTCGGCGCGCTCGGCGAAGGCTGCCAGCACATCACATTCGGCCAGGGCCTGGGCGCAGGCTTTCAGGCTCTGCAAATCGTCATTGAGCCGGTCGAGCAGCTGTTCATAGAGAAAGCGTTCGCGCGCCAGCGAACGTTCCCTCGCCGAAAGCACTTTGTCTTCGAAGGCTTTGAGTTCTTCGGTGATGAAACGCTCGGCGCCGGTCAATGTCTGGCGTCGGGTGTAGTGTGCCGGTGCTTTTTCGGCCTGGCCTTTGCTGATTTCGATGTAATAGCCATGCACGCGGTTGTAGCCGACCTTCAGCGTGGCAATGCCCGTTGCGGCTTTTTCACGCGCTTCCAGATCCACCAGAAACTGATCGGCATTGGTCGAAAGCACGCGCAGTTCGTCGAGTTCGGCATCGAAACCGCCGGCAAAGACGCCGCCATCCCGCAACAGGACCGCCGGTTGTTCCAGTAAGGCCGCCTGCAGGTGTGCTGCCAGTTCAGGATGCCGTCCCAGCGCGGCGCGCAACTCCCGCAGCCGGGGCGCTTCGGCCGGTTGCAGCACGGCTTCGATGTCGGGCAGACGCAGCAGTCCGTCGCGCAGGCCGCTGAGATCGCGCGGCCGTGCACTGCGCAGGGCAACACGGGTCAGCATCCGTTCCAGATCGCCGATGCCGCGGAACACGGCCCGAAGCGGCTCGGACCATTGACGGTCGAGAAGTTCGGCCACGGCCTCATGACGATGCCTGACGGTGTCGGCATTCCGCAAAGGACGGTGCAGCCAGCGCCGCAACAGGCGTCCGGCCATTGGACTGCAGGTCGTATCGAGGACGCCCAGCAAGGTGTGCTGCAATTGACCATCGAAGCGCTCATCCAGCTCCAGATGCCGGCGGGTGGCGGCATTCATGGCGATGGCATCATCGCTTGCTTCCCATTGCAGCGAGCTCAGATGCGGCAGCCGCTGTTTCTGGGTTTCTTCCAGATACCCAAGCAAAGCCCCGGCGGCGGCGATCCCGGCGCTGTAAGAAGGCGTGTTTTCATCCAAGCCGAAACCGCTGAGGTCGGCGACCCCGAAAAACTGCAGAAGCTGCCGTGCGCTGGTTTCAGCATCGAAATACCACACCGGCCGCCGGCGCAGGCCCTTGCTGCCGGCCAGAAGATTGGCGAGTTCATCGGAGTCCGGTATGAGGATTTCGGCGGGGTTCAGACGCGCCAGTTCCGCCGTCAGTTGCTCGGCATCGCCGGCATAACTGAGCAGGAAGCGTCCTGCGGCAACATCGGCCCATGCCAATCCGAATCCCTGTTTGGTCCGGGAAACCGACAGCAGCAGTTGTTCACGCCGGTCGTCCAGAAGGGCTTCATCGGTCAGCGTTCCGGGCGTGATGACCCGGACCACTTTGCGTTCCACCAGGCCCTTGGCCAGTGCCGGATCACCGATCTGCTCGCAGATGGCCACCGATTCACCGAGTGCGACCAGCCGGGCCAGATAGCCGTCGGCGGCATGGTAGGGCACGCCCGCCATCGGAATGGCGTTGCCGCCGCTCTGGCCGCGCTGGGTCAGGGTGATGTCGAGCAGACGCGCGGCCTTACGGGCATCGTCGTAAAACAGTTCATAGAAATCGCCCATGCGGAAAAACAGCAGCACATCGGGGTATTCGGCTTTGGCGCTGAAGAACTGCCGCATTAGCGGCGTGTGCTGGGATAAATCGTTCGAAGCCATGGGGTTTTCGCTTATGCTATGGCCATAGTCTAACCCGAGGCAGACCCTGCTTGAACGCTTTCGTTGATGGATCCGATATTGCCCTGCAACAGCTGGCCCGGCAGCTCGGCGACCGCCTGTTGGCGGAACACCTTACCCTGTGCACGGCCGAGAGCTGCACCGGCGGCTGGATCGCCAAGATCCTGACCGACATCCCGGGCAGCTCGGCCTGGTTCGATTGCGGCATGGCGGCCTACAGTTACGAGGCCAAACAGGCTTTGTTGCGGGTGCGTCCGGAAACCCTGATGGAACATGGCGCGGTCAGCAAGGAGACTGCCCTGGAAATGGTCTCCGGCGCGTTGATTACGTCCGGTGCAAGCCTGGCCGTGGCGGTAACCGGCATTGCCGGCCCGGGCGGCGGTCTGCCGGGCAAGCCGGTCGGCACGGTTTGGATTGCCTGGAAGCGGCGCGGCCATTATCCGAGCGCCCAGGTCTTTCATTTCGAGGGAGACCGCGAAGCCGTGCGCCGGCAAACGGTCGCAGTGGCTTTGCAGGGATTGATGCCCTTAATTGGTTAGAGTTTCCGATTTCCGGCCACGGCTTGACCGGGGCTTTCAACGAAGGAAAATGTCATGCGATTCCATCAATTTCTTACGGCGGTGCTGTTAGGCTGCGCTGCATCGGCTTCTTCGGCCGCGGAAACTTCACCGGAGTTCGTGCCGCAATGGGCGAAATCCGCCGTGTGGTATCAGATCTTTCCCGAGCGCTTCCGCAACGGCGATCCGTCGAATGATCCGACCGTGGCCGACATCGCCGGTGCCGATCCGATGGATCCGCCGAAGCAGTGGCGCGTTCATCCCTGGGGCAGCGACTGGTATCAGCTGCAGGACTACGAAAAAGCCAACGGTGAGCCGGAACTGTGGAAACATATGCAGCGCCGCCGTTACGGCGGCGACCTGCAGGGCGTAATCGACAAGCTCGATTACCTGCAGGATCTCGGCATCAATGCCATTTACCTGAACCCGGTCTTCGATGCGCCCTCGAACCACAAATACGACGGCGCCAGTTACCATCACATCGATCCGAATTTCGGTCCCGACCCCAAAGGCGACCGTGCTTTGATGGCCAAAGAAAACCCCGGCGATCCGAAAACCTGGGTGTGGACCAAAGCCGATGAGCTGGCGCTCAAGCTGATTGCCGAAGCCCACAGGCGCGGTATCCGTGTCATTTTCGACGGCGTCTTCAATCACATGGGCTTCAACAGTTTCGCGCTGCAGGACGTCCGCCGCAATAAGATGAAATCGCCGTATCTGAGCTGGTTCACCATCAAGAACTTCGATGACCCGGCCTCAGGGGTTCAGTTCGACTACGAGGGCTGGTGGGGCAACAAGTCGCTTCCCGAACTGCGCGAGGACGCCAACGGCATCGTTGCCGGTCCGAAGGCCTACATCTTCGCCGCCACCCAGCGTTGGATGAACCCGAAGGGGCAGGGCACGCAGCACGGCATCGACGGCTGGCGTCTGGATGTCGCCTACATGGTTGCGCATCCGTTCTGGAAGGACTGGCGCCGTCATGTCAAAGCCATCAATCCGGAGGCCTACCTCACTGCCGAGATCGTCAATACGCCCGAGGTCGTGAAACCGTACCTGCAGGGCGATGAATTCGACGCTGAAATGCATTACAACTTCGCATTCACGGCCGCCGAGTTCCTGTTCAACGAAGGCAAATACCGCATCAGTGCCCGCGAATTCGACCGCAAGCTGGCCGAGTTGCGCACGCTGTACCCGCCAGGCGTGGCCTATGTGAACCAGAATCTGTTCGGCAGCCATGACACTAACCGCATCGGGTCCTACATCGTCAACCGCGGCTTGGGCAACTTCCGCGACTGGGGCAAGTGGTTCCAGATGTCACAGCCGATCAACAATCCGGCATTCAGCGTGCGCAAACCGAATGCCGCCGAGCTCCAGCTGCAGAAACTGTTCGTGGTGCTGCAGATGACCTATGTCGGTGCTCCGATGGTGTATTACGGCGATGAAGTGGGCATGTGGGGCGGCAACGATCCGGATGACCGCAAGCCGATGATCTGGCCGGACATCGTCTATGAAAAAGAACGGGCTCTGCCGAAGCAGGACCTGCGGCCGGAATCCGAAGCCGATACGGTGGTGCAGAATGCCGATCTCCATGCGTTCTACAAAAAACTGATCGGCATCCGGAACGCCCATCCGGCGCTGCGTACCGGAAGCTACAAGACCCTGCTGGCGGACAATGGCGACGAGGTGTTCGCCTATGAGCGGCAGTCGGGCGACGAGGTCCTGTGGGTCATCCTCAATAATTCGGAAAGGGAACAGACCGTGCGTCTGCCGCGTGCGGGCTTCGATGAATTCGAAGACCTGCTCAACGGCCGGACCTATGCGGGGCAGCGGGCGGAGATGGAATTCAGCGTATCCGCCAAACAGGCGGCGGTATTGCGTGCTGTGCGTGTTCCGCTCAATGGCAGCGCTCCGGGCCGCTAGCCGGGACCGGCGGTAGCTGTCCCGGGTAGAGGCTCCGGCGGGCGTCCTAGAACTTCGACTTATCGAGGGGGCGTTCCCGGTGCATCAGCGTCCATTCGGCATGTTCGGCCAAGGCGGCCTCGCCCAGCGTACGCAGGATACGCCGCCGTTCCTCATCGGACCGGCTGCTGTCGAGCCGGCGTTTGGCGGCGTTGAAAATGCGGGCCATGAACCGGTACTGTTTGATCAGCTCTTTGTCGGCTTTCTTGTAAGCGTAGGCTTCATGCACCGCCGCCGTTACCGACAGCAGCCCCATGGTGGCGACCATCACGTTCTGCGCCAGGCCATCGATGGCGCGCGCGAATACCGCCAGAACCACGCTGATGCCGATGCCGATCCACAGGCAGGAAGCGGCCAGCCATTCATTGCGCCGGTGATGGCGGACGCGCTTTTCGGAAGTGGCCGAATAATACGCCAGCTGGCCGGGTGAATCCGAAGTGCCGATCCATTCGCGGATGACCGTATCGATGCCATCCAATGAAGGATCCAGCGGTTTGAGCATGCCTTCCAGGCTGGCTGCACGCATCACATTGCGGATCCAGCCCAGCTCCACATCCTGCTTCTGCAGGAAATTGTCGTGGGCGAAAGCCGGCCGGCCGGTATCGACAATGCCGGCGCGGCGCCAATACGATTGCACGCGCAGTCCTTCAGCAAGGGCACGGTAATCGATGTACTGGCGATGCCACTCACGCCGTGTGGCAACGCTGTTGATGCCGATGCCGGCCAGGAAGAACAGCAGGAACAGATAGATCATCACGTCCTTGGCCATGATGTCCGAGTACATGATGAAGGCATAGCCCATCAGGGCCGCAAGAACGTAGGTGATCAGCAGAATACGGCTGACCCGGCGCCGGTAGGTCGTCGCCAGCCAGTCGGCGCCGCCGAAGTAAACGCCGATAGGGCAGTCGGTTTTACCCAGGGATCCGGCTTCGAGGATTTCATCACGGTATTGCCGGCAATCATGATGGTATTCGACCTGTCGGCGGAACATGGTAGCGAAGGATTCCGGTATCCGTTCTGAAGGCTGGGCATCATCGCCCGAGGTCAGCCAACGGCCTTCGCCATCGAGGTCGGTTTCGCTGCTCTGGCGGCCGGCCGGAATGTGGAAAACCAATGATTCTTCATCGAGGCCCAGGTTTCCCGTGGCGGCTTGACGGCGGTCGACGGTCCCGGGCAGGGTGCCGTGCAGGTGGTATTCGACCACCTGCGCGGTTCCGCCGAAATGGCCGTTTTCGGAACCATCCCAGAGCGCCAGCAGGATATGGCAATGGCTGGAGGTGAACATGCCGGCATGGGCATACTGACGGTTGCGGGCATAGCCGCCATGACGGATATCATCCGGACTCCGTGCATCCTGCAATGCGAGCTCGAGGCAGGCGCATTGCTGCAGCTGCCGGTCGAATTCCGCCAGTTCTTCAGGGTCGTCGAAGTCACTCCGGTAGAGGACAGCCGGTACCGGCAGGGCGGCGATCACGCGGATGCCGCGTTCCAGCGCGATGCCGGCCACCAGCTGATCGGCGCCGGCCGCCAACGGGCAAAGCACCGTCAGCGGCAATTCGGGATAATCATGCTCCAGCAGATCGAACAACGCATGGATCTGTTTACGCAGGCGCGGTAATTCAGTGGCCCGCAGGTTACGGTGTCCGGTTACGCCAATGACCAGGCCTGCCGTTTCAGCGGTTTGATGAGTTTGAGCCATGGTCGCAATTACTTGTTAATGACCCTGGGGTCGCAACTCAGGAGCTCGCCGGTCTGCTTGTTCCTGAGGTTTATTTGGTAGTAAACATCGGCCGGACCGGTGTTTGCATTGAATATGTTGAGTACATTGCCGTTCCCGCCAGCCGCCTCCCTGAGCTGATCCGAACCTGGACCCTTGAATGAGGTCGGTTCGAAGACCAGGTCGTCGCCGTACAACACTTCGACCTGGATCTTCTTGCCGCCTGTTTTTTGCATGACCTCGACGTTCCCGTACCCATCCGTACCGCCGCTGAATTGGCAGCCGTTGATATTAAGTCCGACTTTGAAGTCCGGCACATTGCCATCCTGTGCGGATAGGCAGCTTGACCCAGCAATCATCGCCAACGCAAGGCCATGAAGATGAATTTGACTGAGGCGCATGTGATGTCCTTTGGATGATGAACGGCGTCGAGGTTCTGGGATGGCTTGGAATGGGCGGATTGCCGATGGACGGTCCGCGCCGTCATACTTTATTGATTGACAATCCTCGGGTCACAAAGCACATCGGGACCGCCGCTGGAGTCGCCGACGATGACCGTATATTTGACGTCGGCCGATGTTTGGCAATTGTCGTCGATATCGACCCGGCGCTCGTTGCCCTTGATGTCGAAGCTGAAATTTTCCTGTCCTGAACCCTGGAACTGGACGTCCTTGATGAAGTAGTTTGCGGCGGCATTCAGACTGACATGGATTTTCGAGGGTCCCTGGCCGACTGAGTTTTCGACATTGCCGTTGCCTTTGTTGCCACCGGAATACTGGTAGTTGCCGTTCTGTACGGATAATGAAACCTGCTGGTCTGAGTTGGGCATCTTAGTTCTCCTTGGAGGGGTTGATGGGTGAAGCGGATGAAACCAAAAATCCGGTCCCGCCAGGGTCCGGAGCGAAACGGGGGTCTTTGTAGCCGGCTTTCGACAATGCGGATTCGGTTTCTAAAGCTTTTGCGGCATCGCCAAGATTGATTGCCAGTAGACGGCGTACAGGACTGAAATCAAAAATCCGTATGGTCTGGTTGTCCAGATGCTTGGCGGTCTCGCCCCAGGTATCCTTCGCCAGGCCGGCTTTGCCATCTGCCATCTGCGCAGAACCAAGAATCAGGGCCGATTTCGCCAGTTCCGCGACAAGCAGAGGGGATTGCTCGGATTCTTTAAGCAGAACGGCAATCTGGTTGTGGCTCATTTCGGCAGATGCGAGGGCTTCCGCGGTTTTGCCGTTCTGGAGTTTACGCAGCGCTTTTTCACGATGCATTCCGGAAAGTATGGTTTTATTTTTGGTGTTTGATGGATCCCTTTCAATCAGGGTATTTAATCGGCTGATCAAACCATCCAGTTCAGCATCATGACTGCTCGACCAGCCACCACGGGGGATCATCGACAGACGTAGCAATTCGGCCTTGTGCAGCACCTGAAGCCAGTCGGCATTGTTCGGATCCTTCTGTGTCAGCATCGAAAGGATTCTCAGGGATTCCGCATTGAGGCGCTTTGCAGAATCGACATCGCCGATATAGAGTTTCGCATCCGTCTGGAATGTCAGGTTGGAGGCAAAAGTGAAAGTTGCACGCGCATTTTCATCTTTCAGGTAAATGGGTCGGAGCAGTTTCGCGATTTCGGTAAAGGCCTCATCGCTTCCGGCGAGATCGCCAAGGTCCATCTTGCTCGAACCGATCCAGGACCAGGCCTCGGCAAGGCTGTAGGCGAGTTCGACATCTTCTGGATTCTTTTTCAGCTCTTCGGCATTGATGTCGCGGCTTCGGATGAAATTATCGAGTGCTTCACGTGTATTTCCGCGCGCACGCGCCAGGCTGCCGAGATTGGAATACGCGTAGGACAGCTCCATGTTGTAGACCGAGTTGCCTGGGTCGCGTGCGAGCAGCTCGCGGCTATGCTGCATGTATTTGTTGAATGCATTTTCCGCGAGTTTCAGGTCGCCCCGTTCCCAGCCGACCGCGCCGACCCAGAATTCGGCCTGGCCGAGTTCGAACAGATTGTCATTGCTTTTCGGGTCGGCTTTGTAAAGGGCCTGCATTTGTTTAAGCGATTCCTCGAAGGCGGTCAGGGCAGCTTTCAGATCGCCTTTCGATTTGCGGACTTCGCCGATCTGGTGCAGGGCCTTGCCGCGCTCACGCAGTTCCTTGGGGGTGCCTCGGTCGCCGAGCGTTGCGAAATAATTCATGGCCTGGTCGCCGATGGAATCCAGGATTTCGAGCTTGCCGATGGGCTCAAGCCGTTCACGCAGGTCGCCGAGCATGAAGCCGATCAGGTTCTCGGCCTGGCTGCGGCGTATTTCCGATTCGCGTTTGGCATTCAAGGCGTAGACTGCCAGGCCGATGGTCAGTACCGAGATGAAGATCGCGCCGGCGGCCACGATCGACCAGAATCGGGCCTGTCGCTGGGCATCCCGGCGTTTGAGGTCATCAACGCCGACATCGAGCAGGCCTGCCGCGATTTTAAGCATCGCATTGCGTTTTCCATCCCCGCCCGGGGCGGCATCGGCGGCCAGAGGCTCATGAATGATGTTGCCGTTTTCATCCTGCAGAATGGCCGATGGAAATGCGCAGTCCGATGCGTGCGGATCCGGACTGCCGGCGACCAGCAGACAGAAAATGCGGTGACCCCGGCCGGAGGCCCGGAAGCGGCGGATTTCCTCATTGACCCAATGCGAGGCGCGTGCCGCTGGGGAGCAGATCACAATTAGCGCATCCGAGTCATCCATTGCTTTGCGGATCGATTCGGAAAGGTCGCCGCCGGAAGCCAGTTCATCGCGGTCACGGAACACCGGAAACAGGCGGGCGGGGAGTTCAGGTTTGCTCTGGCGAAGCGATTTCGGCAGCCGGTAACCTTCCAGCGCACGCTGAAGCCAGCGCGCCCAGGCCTCGTCGCTGTGGCTGTAACTGATGAATGCCCTGTAATGCCGTTGAACCGCCATGCCTTTACTGATCCCCTCGGCCCCCTTGCCTTGGCTAATACTACCCTTGAATCAAATGCTTGGGGTTTAATCAGGAATTATTCTTGCAAAGGGCTTGACAGGCCGTAATTTGTTAGTAGTATTACTACTAATGGACATTTCAGACAACCAACAAGCCATACTTGCCTTCATTGCCCAATGCATCGAGGAGCAGGGCGTGCCGCCCTCCCAGACCGAAATCGCCAACGCGCTCGGCTTCCGTGGCGTCCGTGCCGCACAATACCATTTGGACATTCTCGAACAAGCCGGATACATCCGCCGCCTGCCCGGTCAGGCCCGCGGCATCCGCCTGTGCCACCCGCAATCCGATGAGGATGTGGAGATTCCCCTGCCTCGAACCCGGGTGGAATCGGCCAGCGATGCCCTGCGTCTGCCCGTTTTGGGGCGGGTGGCGGCCGGCCTGCCGATCGGTGCCGATATTCCGTCGGATGACTTCGTCCTGCTCGACCGCGCCTTCTTCTCTCCGGCGCCCGATTACCTGTTGAAGGTGAAGGGCGATTCGATGCGCGATGACGGCATCTTCGACGGCGATCTGGTCGGCATTCATCGCACCCAGCAGGCCCTGTCCGACCAGATCGTGGTGGCCCGCATCGATGATGAAATCACCATTAAACGCCTGAAAATCGGCAAGCATGGCATTCGCCTGATGCCGCGCAACCCCGATTTCAAGCCGATCGAGGTTCGCCCGGACCAGGACTTCGCCATCGAAGGTCTTTACTGCGGATTGATCCGCCCTTCCGGAAAATGAGTACGCCGGTTTCCGACACCGGATTCCGTGTTTGCCTGACAGCGTGCCGGTCAGGCATGCAGCAAGATGATGTTACGGCGGTCTCAGCTTCTGCGACAGCCGTCGATTACGATTCAATCACCCCCACGAAACAACCCTGAGGAACCGACGATGGATGAGAACAAGAAACGCGCACTGGCTGCGGCCCTGGCCCAGATCGATAAACAGTTCGGTAAAGGCACGGTCATGCTGATGGGTGACAAAAGCATCGAGGCGGCCGAGGTCATCGGCACCGGCTCGATCATGCTGGATCTGGCGCTCGGTATCGGCGGTCTGCCGAAAGGCCGTGTCGTTGAAATCTACGGTCCGGAATCCTCGGGCAAAACCACGCTGACCCTGCAGACCATCGCCCAATGCCAGAAAGCCGGCGGAACCGCGGCTTTCGTCGATGCCGAGCACGCGCTCGATCCGGGCTATGCCCAGAAACTCGGCGTCAATGTCGATGATCTGCTGATTTCGCAACCGGATACCGGTGAACAGGCCCTTGAAATCGTCGATATGCTGGTGCGCTCGAATGCCGTCGACATGGTCGTCATTGATTCGGTGGCGGCCCTGACCCCGCGCGCCGAAATCGAAGGCGAGATGGGCGAAATGCAGGTCGGTCTGCAGGCCCGTCTGATGAGCCAGGCCCTGCGCAAGCTGACCGGCAATATCAAACGCAGCAACTGCATGGTCATTTTCATCAACCAGCTGCGCATGAAAATCGGCATGATGATGCCCGGCCAGAACCCGGAAACTACCACCGGCGGCAATGCTCTGAAATTCTACGCCTCGGTGCGTCTGGACATCCGCCGCATCGGCTCGGTCAAGAAGGGCGATGAGATCATCGGCAATGAAACCCGGATCAAGGTAGTCAAGAACAAGATGGCGCCACCGTTCAAGCAGGTCATCACCGAAATCCTTTACGGCGAAGGCATTTCCCGTGAGGGCGAAATCCTTGATCTCGGCGTGGATGCCAAGTTCGTCGAGAAATCGGGTGCCTGGTACAGCGCGCTTGGCGAGCGTATCGGTCAGGGTAAGGAAAATGCCCGTCAGTACCTGAAGGACAACCCGAAAATGGCCCTCGAGCTCGAAGCCAAAATCAAAGATAAGCTCAAGCCGGTCATCGTGCCGAAGAAGCCCATTGAAGATATCGAAGCCTGATGCGCAGAAAAGTTTCGGAGCTGCCGGCGTACCAGCAGGCCATGGGTCTTCTGGTACGCCGCGAGCATTCGAAGCGGGAGTTGAAGCAGAAGCTTCGACAGCGCGGCAAGGAGGACGGCGAAATCGACACCGCGCTGGAAACCCTGTCACGGCAGGATTTCCAGAATGACGAGCGTTTTGCCATGGCCCTGGCGCGATCTAGGCAGGCCGCGGGATACGGTCCGGTCCGTATCCGGGCCGAAATGGCCCAGCACAGCCTGGCAGCCGAGATCATCGCTGAGGCCATTGCCGCACTGCCAGTTGATTGGCTGGAAACCGCCCGGAGCCTCGTCGCTCGGCGCTATCTGCGCAAAATCCAGACGGACCCGGCACAAAGCCGGAAAGCCGTTGACTTCCTGCTCCGGCGCGGATTTGAGCAAAAAACCGCCTACAGTGCCGTAAAAATCACGGAATGGCCGGCGGAGCCGGATTTAATCGACGAAAGTCCCTAAAAGCATCGGCAAATGGTTTAAAATCAAGGCGTAGCGGCACATTCGGCGCCGCGTTCCACGCTTCAGGTTGACCATGACACAGATGACGTCGCGCTCGAGTGCGCAAATCCGCCAGGACTTTCTGGATTTCTTTGCCGGCAAAGGCCACACCGTCGTTCCCAGCAGCCCTCTGGTTCCGGGCAATGATCCGACCCTGCTGTTCACCAATGCCGGCATGGTGCAGTTCAAGGATGTCTTCCTCGGTGCCGAGAAACGCAGTTATAGCCGCGCCGTAAGCTCGCAACGCTGCGTCCGCGCGGGCGGCAAACACAACGACCTCGATCAGGTCGGTTACACCGCACGCCACCATACCTTCTTCGAAATGCTGGGCAACTTCAGTTTCGGCGATTATTTCAAGAAAGACGCGATTCAGTATGCCTGGGAGCTTCTGACCGAAGTCTGGAAGTTGCCCAAAGACAGGCTTCTGGTGACCATCTACCACACCGATGACGAAGCATTCGACATCTGGCATAGCCAGATCGGGCTGCCGGAATCACGCATCATCCGCATCGGTGACAACAAAGGCGCCCCGTTTGCCTCCGACAACTTCTGGCAGATGGCCGATACCGGACCCTGCGGGCCGTGTACTGAAATCTTCTTCGATCACGGTGAGCACATCGCCGGCGGCCCGCCCGGATCCCCGGATGAGGATGGCGACCGCTTCATCGAAATCTGGAACAACGTGTTCATGCAGTTCGACCGCCAGCCCGATGGTTCCCTGTTGCCGCTGCCGGCGCCGTGCGTCGATACCGGCATGGGTCTGGAACGTATCGCCGCGGTGCTGCAACACGTCCACAGCAACTACGAAATCGATCTGTTCGATCACCTGATCCGTTCGGCGGCCGTCTTGACCGGTACCGATGATCTCGGCAATAAATCGCTGCGGGTGATCGCCGACCACATCCGTGCCTGCAGCTTCCTGATTGTCGATGGCGTCATGCCTTCCAATGAGGGGCGCGGCTATGTGCTGCGCCGCATCATCCGCCGTGCCGTCCGCCATATCTGGAAGCTCGGTGCGCTGCGCCCGGATGGCCTGTTCTGGCGCATGCTGCAGCCGCTTTCCGAGAAAATGGCCGGCGCCTATCCCGAGCTGGAAAGCAAACGGGCCTTGATCGAGCAGGCGCTGAAAGCTGAAGAAGCCGCCTTCGCGACCACGCTTGATGCCGGCATGCTCCGGCTGGACGGCATGTTGGCCGCAGGCGGTCCGGCGGTCACCGGCGAGCAGCTGTTCCTGCTGCACGATACCTTTGGTTGCCCGCCCGATCTGGTCATCGACATTCTGCGTGAACGCGATCTGGAGCCTGCGCAGGATGCACTGGCGCAATACGAAGCCTTGATGGAGCAGCAGCGCGAACGGGCCCGCGGCGCCAGTAAATTCGCCGGAACGACCGGACTGCCCGCAGAGCTTGTCGCCACCCTGCATGCTACCGAGTTCAAAGGCTACGAAAAGCTCGAATGCGACGGTTGTCGGGTCGTTGCCGTGCTGCGTGACGGTCAACCGGTCCCCGCACTCGAGTCCGGCCAGCGCGGCATCGTCCTGCTCGACCGCACCCCGTTTTATGCCGAGTCCGGCGGCCAGGTCGGCGATGCCGGCGTGCTGTGCTCAGCGGATGGCGTTCATTTCAGGGTAGAAGACACCCAGAAACTATCCGCCATATTCCATGCCCATGTCGGCGTGCTGGACAGTGGCCGAATCGCTACCGGAGACAAAATCTCCGCCCGCGTCGATGCGGCGCGCCGCCAGGCCACGGTCATCAACCACTCGGCGACCCATCTGCTGCATGCGGCGCTGCGCAGCGTTCTGGGCGATCATGTCAGCCAGAAGGGCTCGCTGGTCAGTCCGGAACGCACCCGTTTCGACTTCTCGCATTTCCAGGCCGTTACCCCCGAGCAGCTGCAGCGCATCGAAGAAATGGTCAATAGCGAAATCCGCCGCAATGCCGAGGCCGAAGTCCATCACATGGGCATGCAGGAAGCCCTCGATTTCGGAGCCATGGCGCTGTTCGGCGAAAAATACGGCGAGCGCGTTCGTGTTCTGCGCATGGGAGATTTCTCCACGGAGCTGTGCGGCGGCACCCATGTGCATCGCACCGGCGATATCGGCGTGTTCAAGATCCTGTCCGAAGCCGGCGTTGCCGCCGGCGTTCGCCGCATCGAGGCCACCACCGGCGCCAATGCCGTTGCTGCGTTCAAACACAGCGAGTCGGTCCTGCATAGGGCTTCGGAGCTGATCGGTGCCCGCGGTCATGATGTGCTGGACAAACTGGCACAGCTGCTCGAACGCCAGAAGAAACTCGAGCAGGCGCTGGAGGCGTTCAAAGCCAAGGCCGCTTCCGGCCAGAGTGCCGACATGGCCGCAAAGGCGACCGACATTGCCGGAATCAAGCTGGTCAAGCTCCGCATTGAGGGGGGTGACCCCAAGACGCTGCGGGAACTGGTCGACAATCTGAAGGTCCAACTTCCGGATTCGGTCATTGTTTTGGCCGCCGCGCAGGACGGTAAAGCCTCCCTGGTCGCTGGCGTACAGGGCAAAGCGCAGGCCAAACTGAAAGCCGGAGATGTGCTGGCGCACATCGCCGCCCAGATCGGCGGCAAAGGCGGCGGCAGGGCGGATTTCGCGCAAGGCGGCGGCGAGGATGGTCCGGCCTTGGTCAAGGCCATGGCCGAGCTGGATGATTGGTTGGCCGGGCGTCTGGCCTGAGCCTATTTGCCCTCGGCCCGAATGTGGTCTAGGATTTGCTGGCAATGATGGAAAATAGCAGTACCGAAAAAGGAGTGCGCCCATGTTAATCCTGACCCGACGTGTCGGAGAAACGCTGATGATCGGTGATGAAATCACCGTGACCGTACTCGGCGTGAAGGGCAATCAGGTCCGATTGGGCATCACCGCGCCCAAGGATGTCGGCGTCCATCGGGAAGAGATTTACCAGAAAATCGGCAGGGATTCCGCGGAAAACGCCGAACCCAAAGCAGATTGAGGTTTACCGGACCGGCCAAAAGCCGTATCATGGTCAGCCTGTAGCGGTTCCGCCGTTTCAGACCCCGGAGAGATGCCCGAGAGGCTGAAGGGGCTCCCCTGCTAAGGGAGTATAGGGTCAAAAGCCTTATCGAGGGTTCGAATCCCTCTCTCTCCGCCACCTTCCAAAAGCCACCCCTGCGGGTGGTTTTTTTATTGGCGTTCACATCGCCTCGGCAACCTGCCGCGCCAACGGCGGTATGATGGTTCATCTGCATTTGATGGGCCAGAGCATGCCGTTCCCGGACACCAACCGCCGCCGTTTCGTTCAAGGTCTTGCTGCCGGCGGCATCGTTACCGGTCTGGGTGCGTGGCCGGCAGTTACGCATGCTGCGACCTCGGGCCCGGTCCTGCGAAGCAGCGATCTGCATTTGCGCATCGGCGAGCAACCGGTCAACTTTACCGGCAAGGCCCGGACTGCAGTCACCGTCAACGGCCGTCTGCCGGCTCCCGAAATACGCTGGCGGGAAGGCGATACCGTGACCGTGCGCGTCGATAATCTGCTGCCGCGCGGATCCCTGTTCGGCGACACCACTTCGATCCACTGGCACGGCATCCTGTTGCCGGCCAACATGGACGGCGTGCCGGGCATGAGCTTCGACGGCATCCGCCGCGGCGAGTCCTGGCTATACCGTTTCCAGCTCCGGCAATCCGGAACCTATTGGTATCACAGCCATTCCGGATTCCAGGAACAGGCCGGTCTTTACGGCGCGCTCATCGTCGAGCCGCGCGAGCCGGAACCCTTCAAATACGACCGCGACTACACGGTTCTGCTCAGCGATTGGACCGACTTGTCGCCGGCGGACCTGTATGCCCGGCTGAAGAAGATGTCGAGTTACGACAACTACGGAAAGCGCTCGGTGTCGGACTTCCTGCGTGATGCCGAGAACAAAGGGCTGGCGGAAACATTGGATGACCGCGGGGCCTGGGGTCGCATGCGGATGACGCCGACTGATCTGTCGGACGTCAATGCCAATACTTACACCTACCTGATGAACGGAACCACGGCATTGGGCAATTGGACCGGCCTGTTCCGTCCGGGCGAAAAAGTCCGCCTGCGCTTCATCAATGGCGCGGCGATGACCTATTTCGACGTCCGCATCCCGGGCCTGAAGATGACCGTGGTCGCCGCCGACGGCCAGAACGTGCATCCGGTCACGGTCGACGAGTTCCGCATCGCGGCGGCGGAAACCTTCGACGTCATCGTCGAGCCCGCGGGGCAGGACGCGTTTACCGTTTTCGCCCAGGACATGGGCCGGACCGGCTACGTCAGCGGCACCTTGGCGGTTCGCGAGGGACTGCGAGCACCGATTCCGGGGCTTGATCCGCGTGTGATCCTCAGCATGGACGACATGGGGCACGGCGGAATGGATCATTCTTCGCATGGAACATCGGCAAAACCGGATACCTCTGCAGCCACGGATCACAGCGGCCACGATATGGCCGCAATGCCGGGCATGGATCACGGCGGCACGGCGATGCAAAAACACCCCGACAGTGAAGCGGGCAATCCTCTGGTCGATATGCAGACCATGGCGCCGGTACCGAAGCTGGATGACCCGGGCATCGGCCTTCGCGGCAACGGCCGGCGCGTGCTTTCCTATGCCGATCTGCACAGCGGTTTTGACGATCCCGACGGCCGCTGGCCGAAGCGCGAGATCGAATTGCACCTGACCGGACACATGGAAAAATTCGCCTGGTCCTTCGACGGCATTCCTTTCGCCGGTGCCGAGCCCTTGAAGCTCAACTATGGCGAGCGCGTGCGCATCGTACTGGTCAACGACACCATGATGACGCATCCGATCCACCTGCATGGTCTGTGGAGCGATCTGGAGGATGACAAGGGCGCCTTCATGGTGCGCAAGCACACCATCGATATGCCGCCGGGCAGCAAGCGCAGCTACCGCGTGCGTGCCGATGCGCTGGGCCGCTGGGCCTACCACTGCCATCTGCTGTACCACATGGAATCGGGCATGATGCGCGAAGTGCAGGTGGTCGAGTGAAAGGTTTGATATTCGGTCTTTGCATCGCGTGCGCTCTACCGGTTCTGGCGCAGGAATCGGGCGAGAAAGCCGTGGATGATTTCTGGAACATGGAAACCCCGAAAACGCCGATTCCGCCGGTGACCGAAGCGGACCGGGCCGCGGCCTTTCCGCCCTTGGCGCATGACCATGCGCATGCCCCGCAGTGGCAAAGCAAAGTGCTGATGGAACGGCTCGAATTCTGGGATGCCGACCCCGGCACCGGTCTGGCCTGGGAAGGCAAGGCCTGGATCGGATCCGATATCAATCGGCTCTGGCTTCGGAGCGCCGGAGAGCGCGTTGCCGGCGAGACCGAAGCCGCCGATATTGAACTGCTTTACGGGCGTGCGGTTTCTGCCTGGTGGGATGCCGTGGTCGGCGTGCGCCACGACCTCGACCCCGGCCCATCCCAGGACTTTCTGGCCATTGGTGTGATCGGTCTCGCGCCCTACAAGTTCGAGGTCGAGGCCACGGCCTACTTGGGGCAGGGTGGACAGAGCGGCCTGCGCCTGGGTGCCGAGTACGAGACCATTCTGAGCCGCCGCTGGATGCTGCAACCTTCGCTTGAGGCCGAGTTTTACGGCCAATCCGATCCGCAGCGCGGTGTTGGCGACGGCCTGAATACGCTCGAGGCGGGGTTGCGCCTGCGTTATGAAATCAGCCGGAAGTTCGCGCCCTATGTCGGTTGGAGTCATGTACGCCATTTCGGTGAAAGTGCCGAGTGGCGGCGTCTGGCCGGTGAGTCGACCCGTGAAAACCAGCTCGTGCTCGGCCTGAGAGTGTGGTTTTGAGGGCAATCGGGTCGATTTTGGGCCTTAACCGCCGATGACTTGCCGCAAATGGCGGTTGACGGCAAAGCCGCTTTCATTCATAATTTCATCCCTCAGCGCGCCCGTAGCTCAGCTGGATAGAGCAACAGGCTACGAACTTGTAGGTCGGGAGTTCGAATCTCTCCGGGCGCGCCATTTTTTTCAACAGCCCGTCGGGGTTTAGCGCAGTCTGGTAGCGCATCTGGTTTGGGACCAGAGGGTCGGGGGTTCGAATCCCTCAACCCCGACCAACTGATGCACGAAAAGGCTTCCCTGAAATCCCGTCGTGGTGCAGAATCCCCTTTGAGCGCCTGTAGCTCAACTGGATAGAGCAACGGACTTCTACTCCGTTGGTTGGGGGTTCGAGTCCCTCCGGGCGCGCCAGTTTCTCCAGTGGTGGATGTAGCTCAGTTGGTTAGAGCATCGGATTGTGATTCCGAGGGTCGCGGGTTCAAATCCCGTCTTCCACCCCAGTTCAAATTACGGCATAATAGCGGCAGTCCGTTGTTGTAACGAAACGGCGCCGGTCTGCGCTTTGCGAGTCCCTGTCTTCAGGGGGTGTGAAGCCGTCTTGCGTCCGAATCATCTGCTCGGTCCATGCGAAAGTGGCGGAATTGGTAGACGCCCTGGATTTAGGTTCCAGTGGGGTAACCCGTGAGAGTTCGAGTCTCTCCTTTCGCACCATCTGCATGGAAGGGTGCTTCAGTCGTCAAGCCCGCTTTCCGCGGGTTTTTCATTTTTAGCTGCGCAATGCGCATGTAGGAGTTGCAATGCAAATTTCAGTCGAAAACACCAGTACGCTCGAACGCCGCATGACGGTGTCCATCCCCTCCGATCGCCTGTCCTCGGTTATCGATGGCCGGCTGCGCGATATGGCCAGCAAAGCCAACCTGAAAGGTTTCCGCAAAGGCAAAGTCCCGACCAAGGTGATCGAACAGCGTTTCGGCCCGCAGGTCCGTTCAGAAGCCTTCGGTGAACTGATCCGCGCCAGTTTCGACCAGGCCGTGCGTCAGGAAAACGTCCGCATCGCCGGCCAGCCGAGCATCGAAGCCGAGCCGACTGAAGCCGAAAATGAAATCCGCTATACCGCAACCTTCGAAATCGTCCCCGATTTCGGCACCATCGACGTCACCCAGCTGCAGATCACCCGCGTCCAGGCCAAGGTCGCCGATGCCGACATCGACCACATGATTGACACCCTGCGCCAGCAGCGCCGTACCTGGGAGCCGGTCAGCCGCGCCGCCCAAGTCGGTGATCTGGTGGCCGTGGAAACCTTCGCCAGCACCGCCGCGGCACGCGTGCCGGAAGTGGGTACCGAGAAGGGCGCTACCGTGATCGGTTCGGGCGTGATGTTCCCGGAACTGGAAGCCCAGCTTTCGGGCATGACCGCCGGTGACGAGCGTTCCGTGGAAATCACTTTCCCGGCCGACTGGCGCGTTCCGGCACTGGCCGGCCAGGCCGCCAAAGTCACCATCAAGGCCACCCAGGTGTCCGAACCGCGCATTCCGGAAGCCGACGAGGCCTTCGTCAAGAGCTTCGGCGTCAAGAGCGGCAAGCTGGAAGTGTTCCGCAATGAAGTGCGCGCCAATCTTGAGCGTGAACTGAAAGGCATGCTGATGAGCCGCCTTCGTGCGGAAGTGGCCCAGAAACTGGTCGCCGCCTACAGCCACGTCGAACTGCCGGCCAAGATGATTGAGCAGGAAGCCCGCAAATTGGCCGCCAATGCCCAGGAACAGGCCCGTCAGCAGGGTCAGGCCGATGCGGTCTATCCGTTCGACCAGTTCATGGTGCCGGCCCGTAACCGCACCGCCGCCGGCCTGTTGGTCGGTGAAATCGCGCGTCAGAATGCCCTGCAGCTGGATTTCAACCGCGTCAAGGAAACCCTGTCGCTGATCGCCTCGACCTACGAAGAGCCGAAACAGGTCATTGAATTGTACCGAAACGACCCCAACTTAATGTCAGGGCTGCAAAACCGCGTGATGGAAGAGCAGGTCATCGATTGGGTTGCCGAGCGCGCACAATCGACCGACCAGGAACTTTCCTTTACCGAAGCGATGCGTCCGGTTTAATCTACCCTGACCACTGCGCATTCGAAGGAGACCGCCATGGCCGTTACCGAAGGACTCAACCTGATCCCCATGGTGGTCGAACAGACCCCGCGCGGTGAACGCTCGTTCGACATCTACTCGCGCCTGCTGAAAGAGCGCGTCATTTTCCTGGTCGGCCCGATCGACGATTACGTGGCCAATGTCGTGGTCGCGCAGCTGCTGTTCCTCGAGGCCGACAACCCGGAAAAAGACATCAGTCTTTACATCAACTCGCCGGGCGGCGTTGTAACCGCCGGCCTGGCGATTTACGACACCATGCGTTTCATCAAGCCGGATGTGTCCACCATCTGCGTCGGCCAGGCCTGTTCGATGGGCTCGTTTTTGCTGGCTGCCGGCACCAAGGGCAAGCGTTACATCCTGCCGAATTCGCGGGTGATGATTCACCAGCCGTCAGGCGGCACCCAGGGTCAGGCCAGCGATATTGCCATTCAGGCCAAAGAAATTCTCTATCTGCGTTCCCGCCTGAATGCCGAACTGGCCGCCAATACCGGCCAACCCATTGAAAAAATTGAGCTTGATGTCGAGCGCGATTACTTCATGGCCGCCGAAGAAGCCAAGGCCTACGGTGTGGTCGATTCCGTCATCGATCGGCGCCCTGCAGACAGCATCCAGCCGGCCTAATCCCCATTCCCAGGTACTTTCACCCTGAGCCGCTTGTGATATGCTCAGGGTGAGTGTCCTTTGCCGAAATACAGACTATGACAGACGACCGTAAAACCCGCTCCGGTGACACGACCAAAATCCTGTACTGCTCGTTCTGCGGCAAGAGCCAGCATGAGGTCACCAAGTTGATCGCCGGCCCGAGCGTGTTCATCTGTGATGAATGCGTCGCGTTGTGCAACGACATCATCCGCGAAGAACTCCAGGAAAAAGCCGGTTCGGCCCGCAGCCATCTGCCGAAGCCGAAGGAAATCCTCGAGGTGCTCGACCAGTACGTCATCGGCCAGCCGCGCGCCAAGAAAACGCTGTCGGTAGCCGTTTACAACCACTACAAACGCATCGAGTCGCGTGCCAAGAACGACGATATCGAGCTGTCCAAATCCAACATCCTGCTGATCGGTCCGACCGGTTCAGGCAAGACCCTGCTGGCTGAAACGCTGGCCAGGCTGCTCAATGTGCCGTTCACCATCGCCGATGCCACGACGCTGACCGAGGCCGGCTATGTCGGCGAGGATGTCGAGAACATCATCCAGAAGCTGCTGCAGAAGTGCGATTACGACGTCGAGAAAGCGCAATCCGGCATTGTCTACATCGATGAAATCGACAAAATCTCCCGCAAGTCGGAAAACACCTCGATCACCCGCGATGTGTCCGGTGAAGGCGTGCAGCAGGCCCTGCTGAAACTGATCGAAGGCACCGTCGCTTCGGTGCCGCCACAGGGCGGGCGCAAGCATCCGCAGCAGGAATTCCTGCAGGTCGATACCAAGAACATGCTGTTCATCTGTGGCGGCGCGTTCGCCGGTCTCGACAAGATCATCCAGCAGCGCAGTACCGAATCCGGGGGTATCGGTTTCGGCGCCAAGGTCAAATCCTCCGAGCGCAAGATGGACCTGTCCAAACTGCTGCACGACGTCGAGCCGGAAGATCTGATCAAATTCGGTCTGATCCCCGAGTTCGTCGGCCGGTTGCCGGTCGTGGCCACGCTCGAAGAACTGGACGAGGCCGCGCTGGTCAAGATCCTGACCGAACCGAAGAACGCCATAAGCAAGCAATTCAAGAAACTGTTCGAGATGGAAGGCGTCGAGCTGGAAATCCGGCCGGACGCCTATGCCGCAGTGGCCCAGAAAGCGATGAAGCGCAAAACCGGCGCCCGCGGGCTGCGCACCATCCTCGAATCGGTTCTGCTCGATACCATGTATGAGCTGCCGTCGCTGGAAAACGTCAGCAAAGTGGTGGTCGATGAGTCGGTCATCAATCATCAGGCCGAACCCTACCTGATTTATTCAAACAGCAGCGCCCCGAAAGCCGCCTCCGGCGAGTAACCGGCGTGTTGCCGGGGTAAACCGAAACGGAGCCGGATCGGCTCCGTTTTTTTTGTATAAAGGCACTTGCAAGACGCACGGAAAAGCCCCATAAAGGAAGCATGGCGGGCATTCCCGCGTTGGAGCTGATATGGATAAAAAACCGGCAAACGATACCCTTCTTCCCGTGCTCCCCCTGCGCGATGTCGTGGTGTATCCGAATATGGTGATTCCCCTGTTCGTCGGCCGCGAGCGTTCGATGAAAGCGCTGGAGCTGGCCATGGAAGGAGCGGACAAGCACATCGTGCTGCTGGCCCAGCGTAGTCCCGACATCGATGATCCGCAGTCCGAGGATCTCTACGATATCGGCACCGTGGCAACGGTCATCCAGTTGCTGAAGCTGCCCGATGGCACCATCAAGGTGCTGGTCGAAGGTCTGCATCGCGTGCAGGCTACCGGCATCGGCCTGCACGACGATACGCTGATGGCCAAGGCGGTCATGCTCGACACCGCAACGGTGAAGGATGCGCGCGAAGCCGATGTCGCGCAGCGCACGCTTCTTAATCTGTTCGAGCAGTACGTCAAGACCAACCGCAAACTGCCGCCGGAGCTGCTTGCGACATTGGCCGGAATCGATGAACCCGGACGATTCGCCGATACCGTGGCCGCACATCTGAGCGTGCGTCTCGCCGACAAGCAGCGTCTGCTCGAAACGACTTCACCGGATGCGCGCCTGGAAATGCTGATCGGCCTGGTCGAGGGCGAAATCGATGTCCAGCACATTGAAAAGCGCATCCGTTCGCGTGTTAAAACGCAGATGGAGAAAAGCCAGCGCGAATACTACCTCAACGAGCAGATGAAGGCCATCCAGAAGGAGCTCGGTGATTCCGAGGATGCTCCCAATGAGCTTGAGGAACTGGCCCGGAAAATCGCCGAAGCGAAAATGCCGAAAGCCGTTGAAACCAAGGCCAAAAACGAACTGAACAAACTCAAGCAGATGTCGCCGATGTCGGCGGAAGCCTCCGTGGTCCGCAATTACCTCGAATGGCTGGTCGGCGTGCCCTGGGAGAAGCGCAGCAAGGTGCGCAAGGATCTCAAGCTTGCCCAGCAGGTTCTCGATGAAGACCACTACGGTCTTGAAAAGGTCAAGGACCGCATCCTCGAGTATCTCGCGGTACAGGCGCGCGTGCAGAAAATGAAGGGCCCGATTCTCTGTCTGGTTGGACCTCCGGGTGTCGGCAAGACATCGCTCGGCCAGAGCATCGCCAAGGCCACCAACCGCAAATTCGTGCGCATGGCGCTCGGCGGCGTGCGCGACGAGGCCGAGATCCGCGGCCACCGGCGCACCTATATCGGTTCGATGCCGGGACGCATCGTGCAGAATCTCAACAAGGTCGAAAGCCGCAACCCGCTTTTCGTGCTCGATGAAATCGACAAGATGAGCAACGACTTCCGCGGCGATCCGGCGGCAGCCCTGCTGGAAGTGCTCGATCCGGAGCAGAACCATAACTTCAACGACCATTATCTGGAGGTCGATCTGGACCTGTCCGAGGTCATGTTCATCTGCACCTCGAATTCGATGAACATTCCGGGCCCGCTGCTTGACCGCATGGAAGTCATCCGGATTCCGGGCTATACCGAAGAGGAAAAGCTGAACATCGCCGTGCGCTACCTGCTTCCGAAACAATTGAAGGCGAGCGGGCTCAAGGACGGCGAACTGCGGGTCGACTCCGAGGCCGTACGCGACATCGTTCGCTATTACACGCGTGAATCCGGCGTGCGTTCGCTGGAACGCGAGCTGGCCAAGATCTGCCGCAAGGTGGTCAAGGAAATCGCACTGGCCGGGCCGGTCAAGAAAGCGAAAGCCGGCGGGAAAGCGAAGTCTTCGAAAACCCAGGCGGTGAAAAAGGTCGGTTCCGCCAATCTCGACCGCTATCTCGGTGTCCGCCGCTTCGATTTCGGCCGTGCCGAGGAGCAGAGCGAGATCGGTCTGGTTACCGGTCTTGCCTGGACCGAAGTCGGCGGCGAACTGCTGCAGATTGAAGCCACGCTCATGCCGGGCAAGGGGCAGCTGATTCTGACCGGGCAGTTGGGCGATGTCATGCAGGAGTCGGTGAAGGCCGCCTATACCGTGGTCCGTGCGCGCAGCCTGCAGCTCGGTCTGGATGTCGAATTCCACAACAAGTTCGATACCCATGTGCATGTTCCCGAAGGAGCCACGCCCAAGGACGGACCGAGTGCCGGTGTCGCCATGGTTACGGCGCTGGTTTCCGCCCTCTCGAAAGTGCCGGTGCGTGCCGATGTCGCCATGACCGGCGAAATCACGCTGCGCGGACGCGTGCTGCCGATCGGCGGATTGAAGGAAAAACTGCTGGCCGCCCTGCGCGGCGGCATCCGTACGGTTTTGATTCCCGAAGAAAACCGCAAGGATCTTGCCGACATCCCCGAGAACGTCACACGCGATCTGGAAATCATTCCGGTCAAATGGATCGACCAGGTGCTTGATATCGCGCTGGTCAAGCCGCTTTCGGAACCGAAGAAATCCCCGTCTGTCAAGAAAAAAGTCGCGAAAACGCGTTCAAAACAAACGCATACCGGCGTGCGCCCGCACTAAGTTGCCATAAACCCTGCAAAGCCTGCAAATAAAGGCTTGCAGGGTATTGCACATCACAAGATTCACTGGTATAAATTGTTGCAACCGGGCTCTGGACCTTAATTTCAGTGCTTCGGCGATATGGTTAAGTTGCGGGACGACCTGGACTTAATTTCTACATTTTCGCGAATAATCGCATTGGGAGATTTATAAAAATGAATAAAGCTGACTTTGTTGCTGCCGTAGCCGAAAAGGCCGACCTGTCGAAAGCCGCCGCCGCCGGCGCCGTCGATGCCGTCATCGAAGTGATCACCAAAGCCCTGAAAAAAGGCGATACCGTGACTCTCGTCGGCTTCGGTACCTTCTCGGTCCGTAAGCGCGCTGCCCGTCAAGGCCGCAACCCGCAAACCGGTGCCACCATCAAGATCAAAGCCTCCAAGAACCCGGGCTTCAAAGCCGGTAAAGCACTGAAAGACGCCGTCAACAAGTAATCCGGCGTTATTTCCGCCGATTTCTGTTGTCTTACGGCGGTAAAATGGTGTATGCTACGCATCCTGCTTGAGGGTGCTTAGCTCAGCGGTAGAGCGTCTCCCTTACACGGAGAGGGTCGGGGGTTCGAAACCCTCAGCACCCACCAGCGCTTCAAGCAAATGAACTGGAGTGGTAGTTCAGTCGGTTAGAATATCGGCCTGTCACGCCGAGGGTCGCGGGTTCGAGTCCCGTCCACTCCGCCACTGTTGAAAAGGCACCTTCGGGTGCCTTTTCTTTTTCGTGCGTTCCGGGGCCAAAAGCTTCATAATAGTGGCCTTGCCCAATCCGGTCCTGCGCCCCGCCATGCTTCAGAATATTCGTGAAAAATCCTCCGGCCCGATCGCCAAACTGATCCTGGTCATGATTATCGCCGTCATGGCATTTTTTGGTTACGAGGGCATGAATACCCCCGGTGCTGGCAACTATGTGGCCAAGGTAACCAAACCCGGTAAATTCCTCGGTTACGGCGAAGACTCGGTCGAAGTCTCCATGGCCGACTACAGCCGCCGCGTCGATCAGATCCGCCAGCAGCAGCGCCAGCAGCAGGGTGAATCATTCGATGCGGCCGCATTCGAAAAGCCTGAAAACAAACGCCGCATCCTCGAGCAGATGATCGATGAGGCCGTGATGCAGTTGGGCGCCAAGCAGGCCGGCATCAAAATATCCGATGCCATGATCCGTGATGAAATACTGAAAATCGATGCCTTCACCGTTGACGGCAAGTTCGACCAGTCCCGTTACCAGCTGGCCATCCAGCAGCTGGGTTATACGCCTTCCCAGTTCGAAGACCGCATCCGGCAGGATCTGATGACCCGGTTCATTGCCGATGAGTACGTCAGCTCCGGCATCGCCTCCTATGCCGATGCCGTTGGCATGCGCAAGCTTGCCGAACAAAAGCGCGATCTTTCCTACCTCGAAGTACCGCTGCCGGCATTGGATGCCAATGCGACCGATGCTGAGTTGATGGCCTGGTACAACAGCCACAAGACCGAGTACCGGACCGAGGAAACCGTGACCATCGAGTATGTCGAGCTTGACCAGAACGCCGTCCAGTCCGAGCTCAAGGTCGATGAAGCCGTTCTGCGTTCGCGTTACGAAGAACAGAAAGCCCAGTACGGCACCCCCGAGCAGCGCGTGGCTTCCCACATTCTCATTGAAGTTCCGGCCGGTGCTTCCGCCGCCGTGGAAGCCGCGGCCAAAGCCAAAGCACAGGCCATTGCCAAGCAGGCCCAGTCCAACCCGGGCAGTTTTGCCGAAATGGCCAAGAACTCCGATGATCTCGCTAGCAAAGATGCCGGCGGCGACCTCGGTCCGATTGAAAAAGGCATCTTCGGCGATGCGTTCGACAAGGCGTTCTTCGCCCTGAAGCCGGGCCAGGTTTCCGAGCCAGTCCGCCTGGAAGACGGCTGGCACGTGCTGTATTACCGCGAGCTGATCGCCGGCACCGCCAAACCGTTCGAAGCCGTCCGCGGCGAAATCGAAGCCGCATACCTCAGCTCCGAACTGGAGCGCCAGTTCAATGAGCTGGCCGGCAAGATGATCAATGCCGTCGGTGAAAATGCCAGCTCTCTCGAGCCGGCGGCCAAGGCCGTCGGCAAGCCCCTGCTTCGAAGCGGCGCATTCACGCGGCGTGGCGGAGAAGGCATTGCCGCCCTTGAGCCGATCCGGAAAGCGGCCTTTTCGGAGGATATTCTGGTCGACCGCCGGGTCAGCGATCTGATTGAACTGGAACCGAACCACGTGGTCATTCTGCGCGTGGTCGATCACAAGCCCGTGGCCACGCTGCCATTTGCACAGGTCAAGGATGTGGTGCGTCTCGCCTTTGTCCAGGATCGTGCCGCCAAGCAGGCCGAAAAAGACGCCAAGGCGCTTCTGCAGCGTTTGAACAAGGGCGAAACGCTCGAGCAGCTCGCCGCAGCCCTGTCGCGTCCGGTCATTCCTGCGCTCGCGGTAAGCCGCCAGGCACCGGTGCCGCAATTGCAGCCGGTCGTCCAGGAAGCATTCCGTCTGGCGCGTCCGGAAAACGGCAAGCCCGGCGGCGCCGGAATCGCGAAGCTGCCGGACGGCGGGTATCTGCTGATGCAGTTGAAAGCCGTGAACGAGCCCGATCTGTCGGCGCTGCCGCCGCAGGAACGCTCCGAAATGACCCGTTATCTCGGTCAGGTGCGCGGAGCCCAGCAGGTCGCCGAATACATCAAGGCCCTGCGCAGCAGTTTCAAAGTGGTGATTGCCGAAGACCGGCTCTGATTGCGTAAAAGCAAGTGCGGATTACGAAAGCGCCCGGCAATGCCGGGCGCTTTCATTCAGGGATCAGTTGCCGTTATCGGGCACCGGCGCCAACGGGTCGGTATCGATTTCCAATGGCGTGAACACGGTTTCATTCGGCAGTGTCACGCCGAAGCTGGCCGGATTGAACATGAAGCAGCTCAGCGCCTGGATTTTCTTGACATAGGCGTAGGTGTGCGGCGCCAGACCCGTCGGTAGCCGCCGGTCGGCATCGGCCTTGTCCAGACCCTGGCGTCTCAGGCTTCCGCGCAAGCGGCTGTCACCGGCATTGTAGGCCATGATGCCGGTCTGCCAATCACCGAACATGTTCTGCAGTTTCTGCAGATAGGAAAGCGCGGCATCGGTTGATTGGATCACCGATAGCCGTCCGTCTTTTTTCCCGCCGATGCGAAGTCCGTAGTGCCGTCCGGTTTCCGGCATCAGCTGCCACAGGCCGGTCGGCCCGCCCTTGGCAACGGCTTTCGGCTGGAAGCGGCTTTCCACGAAAGGGATCAGGGCGTATTCCATCGGCAGGCCGCGTTTTTGAGCCTGATAACTGACATGGTCGAGTATCGGCAGCATCACCGACAGTTGCTGCCCGAACCGACCCGTGTCATGGATGTAGTCTTTCATCCACCGGCTCGAGGCGGCCGCTTCGGTGCAGGATGCGGGATCCAGGGCGCCGCTGATGCGCAGGAATACATCCTGCCCGCTGCGTTGGAATGCGGCCGGTTTCGGCGCGTCCTGCGCAGCCGATGATCCGGCAATGCCGAGCAGCATCAACAGAAGCCCTGGCCGCATCGGATTCACTGGAACCGGTCTTTCCAGGCGCGCAATGCGCTGAAACGCGCCTGGCGGGTCTCCGGCATGTAGCCGAGGTGTCTGGCCAGGCCACTGAGTTGCTCGGGATGGTCCGAACGCAGAAACGGATTGCAGGCTTTCTCGACGCCGATCCGTGACGGCAGGCTCGGTTGTCCTGTGGCACGCAGGGCGCTAATTTCGGCAATCAGCCGGTCCCGCTCCGGATTGACCGGTTCCGCGGCGACTGCAAACCGGGCATTGGACAGCGTGTATTCGTGGGTGCAGCAGACCCGGGTGTCATCCGGCAGGGCGGCCAGCCGGTCCAAAGACATCAGCATCTGGTCCGGCGTGCCTTCGAACAGGCGGCCACATCCGAGGCTGAACAGGGTATCGCCGCAGAACAGCACATCGTCATCCGTATAGGCAAGGTGGCTGCGGGTGTGACCGGGGACTGCCAGAACCCGGAATGGCCGGAATCCGGGGGTATGAACGGTATCGCCATCCCCGACAATCCGGTCGATGCCGCTGATGCGCGCATCCGCAGGTCCGAACACCGGACCGTTGAAAACTGCGCGCAGCGCCGGCAGGCCGCCGATATGGTCGTTATGGTGATGGGTGATCAAGATGGCTTCGATGCGCAGGCCGTCGGCCATGGCGGCAAGGACGGGACCGGCATCGCCCGGATCAACCACGATGCTTGCGCCATTGCTGCCGCGGTAGCACCAGATGTAGTTGTCTTCGAAAGCCGGAAGCGCAAGCAGAGCTGTCATGAAAGGTGACCATGGCCGTCATTTGACGCACAATAGTCCTAGTTTAAACGGTGCCGGCACATGACGGGCGAAAACAACTGGTTCGAGACCGACAAAGGCCAGGCCTTGGCGGCCGAGGGCGTTTCTCTGGCCGCGCCCTGGCTGTGGCCCCTGTGCGGCCATAATGCCCTTGTGCTGCAACCGTGCGCGCAGGGGCTTGAACTGCCCGGACTGCAGTGTTCCCCCGGCTATCAGCTCCAGCGTGCGAACGGACGGTTCTACGGGGATGTCATTGCCGATGATGATCGGCTGCCTCTGGCCAATGAATGCATGGCCCTGGTGCTGGCGGTATTCGTTCTGGAAACCGCTTCCGATCCGGCGGCACTGATCGCCGAATGCGAACGGATTCTGGTTCCCGAAGGACATCTGGCGGTGCTGCTGCTGAATCCTTTCGCTCCGGTACGCTTTACCGGGGTCTGGTCCGGCATGCGCCTCGAAACGGCGCCGGTCTGGTCGGCGATGCTGCGCGATGCCGGTCTGGATCTGATTCGGCATGAGCAACTCGGCAGTGCTCGACTGCCGGTGTTGCGTTCGGTAAACTTCCTGTTGTTGCGGAAACGCAAATCCGCTCTCACTCCACTGCGCAAAAATGCCGCGGCCGTCGCCCTGGCCCGGGAAGAAACAAGCTCATGAACGAGTCCACGACGTCCGTCCCCCATATAGAAATCCATACGGATGGGGCCTGTTCCGGAAACCCCGGGCCCGGCGGGTGGGGTGCGCTGCTGCGCTATGGAAAAACAGAGAAGGAACTCTCCGGCGGCGAGCGGCACACGACCAATAACCGGATGGAGCTGCTGGGCGCCATCTGTGCGCTGGAATCGCTGAACCGGAAGTGCAAGGTGGATCTGTATACCGATTCGCAGTACGTGCAGAAGGGCATTACCGAATGGCTGCCGGGCTGGATCAGACGCGGATGGAAAAACGCCAAGGGTGAGGCGGTCAAGAATCAGGATCTCTGGCAGCGTCTGCACGAAGCCAATGCACGGCACAAGGTCCATTGGCATTGGGTGAAAGGGCATGCCGGCCATGCCGAAAATGAGCGTGTCGACGCCCTCGCGCGTTCCGCGGCCGAATCGTACAAATAGGAAAAAGCATGCGCCAGATCGTTCTCGACACCGAAACCACCGGCCTTTCCTGGGAGAAGGGAAACCGCATCGTTGAAATCGGCTGCATCGAACTCATCAATCGGCGGCCTACCGGCAGAACCTACCAGCAATACCTAAATCCGGGCCGCGAAATGGAACCGGGCGCGGCCGAAGTCACTGGATTGACCTTGGATTTCCTGGCTGACAAGCCCCGCTTCGAAGAATGCGCCCAGGACTTTCTGGCGTTCATCGCCGGTGCCGAGCTGGTCATCCACAATGCCGAGTTCGATGTCGGCTTCCTGAATTACGAACTGGGCCTGCTTGGGGCCGACTATGGCCGCATCGACCGGCATGCGGGTGTGCTGGATACCCTCAAGATGGCGCGGGAACTGTATCCGGGGCAGCGCAATTCCCTGGATGCACTCTGCAAACGCCTGGGGGTTGATAACAAACACCGGCAGCTGCACGGGGCGCTTTTGGATGCGGAATTACTGACCGATGTCTATTTGGCCATGACATCCGGCCAAACCGGGTTCGGTTTCGACGACGCGGTTCCGGCGGCCGGTGCGGCCGATGCGGAAGTCATTGTTGCGGTTTCAGGTTCCGCGCTTGTGCTGAAGGCAACGGCGCAGGAGCTTGAAGCCCATCTCGCCCGGATCGGCAAAATCGCGGGCAAGTCGGGAAAAACCCTCTGGCCGGATTAAGCGAGGCGCAGCAGCAGGGCGGTCAGGTTGTTGTTTGCTTCGCCGCGAAGGGCGTGCATCAATAGAATTTCTACCGCTTCCTGGGCGCCGAGACGCGCATCGCATAGACTGGCTTCCAGCTCAGGCCCGCTGCAGGCCTCCAGCATGCCGTCTGTGCACAGCATGATGCTCTGTCCGCGGCGGAATGCCATGCGTGCTTCGAATATGCAGAGTTTTTCGGTCGGGGTGACACCGAGCGCCTGAATGACATTGGCTCCGGTACCGGTGGCCTTGCCCGCTGTAGCTGCACCCGCATCCGCCGCAACCGTCCGGAAATGCCTGCCGTCCGAAAATATCGCCCTGCAGGTTCCGACCCAGGCCAGGTGCAGTCCGTCTTCGCTGTATCGTGCCGCAATGGCACTGGCACCGCTCGGTTGTGAGCCCTGCTGCGGACGCTGGATGCGCAGCGCCTGTCCGGCATTGCGCAGCGCTTCGGAGGGGCTGTCGCCCTGTTGCAGGCCCTTGCGCAGCTGGTCACGGACAAATGAAGCGGCGATATCGCCGGCATCCGGGCCGCCCATGCCGTCGACCACGACGGCCAGACCCGATGCGGAATCCAGATCGTAGGTGTCTTCATTCAGCAGGCGTTTTCTGCCGGGGTGGCTGATGTGGCCGATTTCAAACATGTCTGGAATGGCAGTGGGGCATGCCGACATTATGAACGGTTTGGTCCGTTTCGGGGATATACGGCTAGCCAAAAAGCCGCCGGGAACGCTATAATTGCCCTCTACCATGACGCCGGAGAGGTGGCAGAGTGGTCGAATGTACCTGACTCGAAATCAGGCGTAGGTGTGAGCCTACCGAGGGTTCGAATCCCTCCCTCTCCGCCAGTAGTTCTAAAGCCCCTGCCAGCAGGGGCTTTTCATTATCGAATTGCTTGCGCAATCATGAGTGTTCTGAAAGGACCGCCAGCTGGTTATCGATCCAGTCAATCAATTGCAACAGCTCTTTCGAGCTGGCATTGGCCTGAATTTTTTTCTCCAGAGCTAGCGTTAACTCACTCAGAGCATTAAGGCCAATGGTCGCCGCGGATCCTTTCAATGCATGTGCAATATTTGTCAGTTCCGTGTAATTGCCATTGAAGAGCATGTTTCTCAATTTCATGCCGTCATCGCGATGACAGTCAACGAAAGCCTCATGCGCGCGCCGCAGTGCGCCAACATTCCCCAGAAAACGGGCTTCGGAAGCACTATTGAAAAACTCGACAGACGGGTCGGCTACCAGCTCGATTATTCCGCATGGTTTCAGCCAGCGAGTCAGGCATCCCCATAGTTCATCGACATCAATGGGTTTTGCCAGGAAGTCACTCATACCGGCGGCCAGGCAGGCGTTCTGATCTGCTCTGCTGCTCGCGGCCGAAAGTCCGACAATCGGCCTTCTGAAGCCACTCATGCGCATCTGATGCGCAGCTTCGATACCGTCCATGCCCGGCATCCTGACGTCCATGAAGACCAGATCGGGATCAGCTACCTCGAGTGCCAAGCAGGCTTCCCCGCCGGTCCCGACCATTACCACGTCGATGCCCGCCATCGTCAGCCATTGGCGGATTATGGTCTGGTTGAACGCATTGTCTTCTGCGACCAAAATGCGAAGGCCACGGAACTCCTGAGGAACTGATAGCGATAGCATTTGTGCTTGAAAAATGTCATGGCATATATCTAAATCGATTCTAGCACGGACGCTTCGGCGCTCCGAGGCTTGTGGGCCATGGATTTTGCTTTACAATAGGTAGGGGGATGATCAGGGGTGTTTCAAGTCAGACATGCATATCGGAATCCTAGAAGACGAAATCACGCAGCAGGAGATGTATCGCCTGTGGTTCAGTGCGGGTGGGTTCAATTGTGATTGTTTCGACACGGCACGGAATTTTACCGATGCTCTTCAGACCCGGAAATACGACATTCTGATTATCGATTGGATGGTTCCAGACGGTAATGGAATAGATGTGCTTGCCTGGGTCCGCAAGAATATCGGATGGAATATTCCTGTGATTTTCATTACTGCAAAGGATGCCGAGCTGGATATCGTGTCTGCACTCAAGGCCGGTGCCGATGACTATGTGGTCAAGCCGCCAAAGAGCCATGAATTGAAGGCGCGGATCGAGTCGCTTGCCCGTCGCTCAAAGCCGGCTCAGGTTTTGAATTTCGGCGACTACCGGGTCGATCGCGACCGGCGGTGCATCGAAGTCGATGGCAAGGCGGTAGAGCTTACCCAGAAAGAGTTCGAGTTGGTCTGTCATATGTTCCAGAGTCCCGGCGTTTTACTGTCTCGGGTTGCCCTGCTAGAAAAGCTGTGGGGTCTGAATGCCGATGTCGATACCCGCACCGTCGACACCCATGTCAGCCGTATCCGGCGCAAGCTCGATATCGGACCGAAGCATGGCTGGCAGATATTCCCGGTCTACGGCTGGGGTTACCGCATCGAGAAGGTCAATAAAACCGTAGAGTGAGGTTCGCTCAACATCATCGATCGGACGGATTGAATAACAGGTCAAGTTTCATCGGATGGCCATTGGCCGTAACCGATTTTCTGCGATGGCCTTGCCGGGTCGACAATCGGGTCTGGAACAGATTCCCAAAACGTTCAGACGTCCGTAAAAGACTGTATTTCTGGAGTATTCGGGCTCGGCCGTAAACAGCCAGGCGCGTTCTGAGTTCATCGTCGTCCATGAGGCGAAGAATGGCGCCTGCAAGCTCCTGGGCGTTATTTGGCTCGACTAGAAGTCCATCGGATCCCTCACGAATCAGTTCCAACATGCTAATTGTTCTTGAGCTTACGCAGGCCAGGCCGCTTGCCATCGCCTCCATTACGGGCAATGACATGCCCTCAGCCAGGCTTGAATTGACGAAGGTGTCAGCGCGTCCGTACCAGTCACTGAGGCGCTCTTGATGCAGGGCTCCGGCGAAAGTTACAGCATGTTCCATGTTCTTTCCCTTTGCCCGGGATTTAAGTTCAACCTCATCGCAGCCGTTGCCAACGAAGACCAGCCGGATTTCTCGTCCATATTCTCTTAGCAAGCTGCAGGCTTCCAAGAGTGTTCTCTGGCCATTGTGAGGTTCGAGCTGGCCAACACAAAGGACTGTGAATATGCCTGGCTTCAATCGAAGCGGCTTTGGCTGATAACGCTGTGTATCAACCCCCAGGGCGCAGACATCATATTTATGCCAGTGTTGAGGGTGCGTAAGACGCATGAGGAGGTTTTTGGTGGCGGTTCCGACACAAATGATGAAATCAGCCGCTTCGACTTTTTGTTTCAACCGAGTTGGCCCGGCATGATGAAGCTCATCCGAGTTGCTCAGGGTTAGTGAAACGGTAACAGGACGAAAGTGACTCATTAAAACAGCAACACGTGCCGCTTCGGTCCCAAAATGGGCATGCAGATGACCGATTCCGTTTTGACGCATCCATTGCGCCAAGTCAAGTACATCAGCGATATGTCGGTTTCTTATGAGGCCAATCCAGCCATCAAGTCGGATAGCATGGTAAGCAAGGCGAAGATAAGACAGTGGTTTGGAAACTGCTCGCAGATGGTTGGCAATTTCATGTATTGCCCCGCGGGCTCTCACATAATGCGTTGCCTTGATTTCCGCTTTGATTTCCGAGCTTAAATCTTTGCAGTCCTGCAGTGTTGAGTCCAGTGCGGATAGTGCGATGTCGTATCCGACCCTGCGAAGGCAGCGTATTTCTTCGGCAGCGAATTGATTGCTGTGACAAGGATGCTTGGTCAGTAATACTGTTATTTTATTAGGTAAATCAATAGCATGATTTTTGGACGTCGATAATCCTTGATCGCCGTCAATGGACTGTTCCGACCGAAAGGAGGGTAATGCCGCCGCAAATGCGCGCTCTTGGAATTTCATGACGAAGGATTGACAAAAGTGTGATTTCTGTCACATTAAGCCGGCACCAAGTGCGATTTGTGTCTTAACTGAAAACTCTTCGTGATAATTTCGTGAAGTGCGTCAATTTTTTTCCAAGGCCCAGCCATAACTGGTATTGAACGATTCGACCGGGCAGGCGCTGTTCCGGCTGGCGATGCTTTTTTCATCGACGAAGTAAAGTTCAGCGATAATGTTCTTGAACGGATAGGTCTTGCACGGTGCATCAAAGACGATACTGACTTCCGTGACATGACCATCGGCGGCGGTCACCGGATTGCAGGCCTTGGGAGTCAGCAATTCCGGCTCGTCACGGCCACGCTGGATTTTCAGCTGGCATTGGTTGGCCCCGGTCATCACGATGGTGCGTTTGACTTCGATATTGGGATCGTCGACTGGTGGCGGCCGGCTGGCCTGCGCCTCCGGCGTGCTGCTGTTGCATCCGGCGGCAACTGCCGCAAGCATGCCGATACACAGAAATTCAGTGAACGATTTCAATGACATTGCCCCATCCCCGGAGTGTTCCCTATCTTCATAGTAGGGCAAATCCGGGTTTTTGTGAACCGATTCACATTCTGCCCCGGGAAAGGGGCCAGTGGCGACAATCCGCATCGTCCGCTGACTCAAGATTTCGGAAGTTCGGCTTCAGCCAAGGATACGCCTTTGCCGTCCTTTTCTGATATGAGTGGAGTTGCGGTAATCGGCCAATCAACTGCCAATTTCGGGTCATCCCAGCGAATGCACCTCTCATGTTCCGGCATCCAGTAATCCGTGGTTTTGTAGACGAATTCGGTGCCGTCGGCAAGCGACAGGAAACCATGTGCGAATCCCGGCGGTATCCAAAGCTGGCGTTTGTTTTCAGCGGACAATTCGATGCCGACCCAACGGCCGAAGCTCGGAGAGTTGCGCCGGATATCGACGGCGACATCAAAGGCGGCACCGGCAACGACCCTGACCAGCTTGCCCTGCGCATGCGAGACCTGGTAGTGCAGACCGCGCAGGACATGCTTGCCGGACCGGGAATGGTTGTCCTGGACGAATTCCGGCGCGAAACCGGCGGCAGACTCGAATGCGCGCCGGTTGTAGCTTTCGAAAAAAAATCCGCGTTCGTCGCCGAAGATTTTCGGCTCGATGATCAGGACATCGGAAATCGCGGCAGGCGTGATGTTCATGGGCCGTGCTTCTCGATCAGCAGATTCATCAGATACTGTCCGTATCCGCTCTTCTGCAGCGGCCTGGCCAGCTCCTCCAGGCGGATGTCATTGATCCAGCGCTGGCGCCAGGCAAGTTCTTCCGGGCAGGCGACTTTCAGTCCCTGTCGGCGCTCGATGGTGGCGATGAACTGGGACGCCTCCAGCATCGATTCATGGGTGCCGGTATCGAGCCATGCGTATCCGCGGCCCATGCGTTCGACGTTCAATGTGCCGGCTTCGAGATATTTCCGGTTCAGATCGGTGATTTCAAGTTCGCCCCGGCTGGAGGGCTTCAGGGATCGTGCAATCCGCGTCACCGATTCATCATAGAAATACAGTCCGGTAACGGCGTAATTCGATTTCGGCTGCAGCGGCTTTTCTTCCAGGCTGACCGCCTTGCCCTTCGCATCGAATTCAATGACGCCGTAGCGTTCCGGATCCTGGACATGGTAGGCGAACACGGTGGCGCCTTCGCTGCGCATCATCGCCTGCTTCAGTTGACGGTGCAGGTCGTGTCCGTAATAGATGTTGTCGCCGAGGATGAGCGCACTCGGGCTGCCGTCGAGAAACGATTCGCCGATCAGGAATGCCTGCGCCAGTCCGTCCGGACTTTCCTGCACGGCATACTGGAGGGTAATGCCCCACTGGCTGCCATCGCCCAGCAACTGCTCGAAACGCGGGGTATCCTGCGGCGTGGAGATGATCAGTATTTCCCGGATGCCGGCCAGCATCAGCGTGGTCAGCGGGTAGTAGATCATCGGTTTGTCGAAGACCGGCAGCAGTTGCTTCGATACGGCCATGGTGGCCGGATAAAGCCGTGTGCCGGAACCGCCGGCGAGGATGATGCCTTTGCGCTGTTTCATGGGGTTGGTGTCTCCTGGAGCATGCGGATGATTCCGGACCGCCAGTCCGGAAGTACGAGATCGAAAGTGTTCTGGAACTTCTGGATTGAAAGCCTCGAGTTGCAAGGCCGCTTCGCGGGCAAGGGATATTCCGATGCCGGAATGGCCGATATGTTCTCCGGAGCAAGTTGCAGCGGCATGCCAAGCTGGAGTGCCTGCCCGATCAAAAAGCGGGCGTAACCGTGCCACGACGTTTCGCCGGCGGCCGTAAGGTGGTAGATGCCGCCGTCCGCACGTCCACGGATGAGATCATGGATGGCATGCGTCGAGGCGATCGCGATGGTATCGGCGGATGTCGGTGCTCCGTATTGATTAGCGACGATGGACAGGGCATCGCGGGAGCGAGCGAGATTCAGGATGGTTCTGGCGAAATTGCTGCCGTGCACGCTGTACACCCAGCTTGTCCGCAGCAGCAGGTGCCGGCAGCCTGATTGTCCGATTGCGGTCTCGCCGGCGGCCTTGCTCAGACCGTACTGGCTGAGCGGGCCGGTGCTGTCGGATTCCAGATACGGGCCCTGTTTGCTGCCGTCGAAGACGTAATCGGTCGAGTAGTGCACCAGCAACGCGCCGGAAGCGGCACAGTGCGCGGCCAGAATCTCCGGCAGGCCGGCATTGATGGCGAATGCTGTCTCGATTTCGGTTTCGGCGCGGTCCACCGCAGTGAATGCCGCGGCGTTGACGATGATGTCGGGCTTCACCGCTTGCAGCAGCCGGCCGACAGCTTCGGCATCGGCGAGGTCGCAGTCGGCACGGCCGACGGCATGCATATCCCCGAGCAGCGGCAGGGTGCGCTGCAGTTCACGGCCGACTTGGCCATGCATGCCCAGCAGGAGTATTTGTCGTTTCATCGCTGGCTGTAGTTCCTGTCGACCCATTCGCGGTAATCGCCGGTGCGGACGCGTTCGACCCACTCCGGGTTGTCCAGATACCAGCTTACGGTTTTCTCGATGCCGGTGGCAAAGGTCTCGGCTGGACGCCAGCCCAGCTCGCGTTCGACTTTGCGGGCATCAATGGCATAGCGCCGGTCGTGTCCGGGACGGTCTGTAACGAAGCTGATTAGCCGCTCGTAGGGACCATCCGGATCCGGACGCAGGCGGTCGAGGATGCGGCAGATGGTGCGCACGATCTCGATATTCGGCATTTCGTTCCAGCCACCGATGTTGTAGGTTTCACCGATCCTGCCGTTTGCCAGAACTTCCCGGATGGCGCTGCAATGATCCCCGACATACAGCCAGTCGCGGACATTCATGCCATCGCCATAAATCGGCAATGCTTTTCCCGACAGGGCATTGGTAATCACAAGCGGAATGAGTTTTTCCGGAAACTGGTAAGGACCGTAATTGTTCGAGCAGTTGGTAGTCAGCACCGGCAGGCCGTAGGTATGGTGCCAGGCCCTGACCAGATGGTCGGAGGCGGCTTTGCTGGCCGAGTACGGACTGTTCGGTTCATAGGTCTTGCTTTCTGTGAACGCCGGGTCTTCATCGCCGAGTGAGCCGTAGACCTCATCGGTCGAGACATGGATGAAGCGGAACGCATTTTTTTCGCCACCGGCCAGCTCGCTCCAGTACGCGCGTACCGATTCGAGCAGGTTGTAGGTGCCCACGATGTTGGTCTGGATGAAGTCGCCCGGCCCGTGGATGGACCGGTCGACATGGCTCTCGGCGGCAAAATGGATGACCGCGCGCGGCCGATGCAGGGCCAGCAGCCAGTCGGTCAGTTTGCGGTCGCCGATGTCGCCTTGGGCCAGAACATGCAGTCCGTTCTGCGCGACATCGCGCAGGTTGTCGATGTTGCCGGCATAGGTCAGCTTGTCGAGGTTGATCACGCGCTCGTCGCGGCTGGAAAGCCAGTCGAGTATGAAGTTGGATCCGATGAAGCCGGCGCCGCCGGTGACGAGAATGGTCATGGGTTGGAAGTTCCGTTATTTGAAGCGCTGAGACCGAGGCTAAGGAAGGACAGACCCGGAAGGAGTTGCCGCAGGACATAGCCCGCTTCGGCCAGGCCGCGCTTGGGCTCGGATTGCCTAAAAGGCCATCGATCAGCTTTTTTCGAGGGCCCAGCCATAACTGGTATTGAACGATTCGACCGGGCAGGCGCTGTTCCGGCCGGCGATGGATTTTTCATCCAGAAAATAGAGCTCTCCCTGGATGTTCTTGAACGGATAGGTCTTGCACGGCGCATCAAAAACGATGCTGACTTCCGTGATATGGCCATCGGCGGCCTTCGCCGGATTGCAGGCCTTGGGAGTCAGCAATTCCGGTTCGTCGCGGCCACACTGGATTTTCAGCTGGCACTGGCTGGCGCCGGTCATGACGATCGTGCGCTTGACTTCGATATTGGGATCATCGGTCGGTGCCGGCCGACTGGCCTGTGCCTCCGGTGTGCTGCTGCATCCGGCAGCAAATGCCGCAAGCATGCCGATACACAAAAATTCAGTGAACGATTTCAATGACGTTGCCCCATCCCCAGTCTGTTCCCTGACTTCATAGTAGGGCAAATCTGGGTTTTTGTAACCGATTCACATTTTGCCCCGGGAAAGGGGGGGGCGACAATCCGTTCCGATTTGCCAGCATAGACTATAATCCTGAAACCTCAATCGCTTACGAGTGCCCTATGTCTGAAATTCTCGCCCCCGTCTCCTTCGGTGAACTGCTTGATAAGGTGACCATATTGCAGATCAAATCCGAACGGATGAGTGACGCGGTCAAAGTCGCCAATGTCCGCAAGGAGCTCGGCGCTCTCGAAAAAACCTGGGCGGCGCATCCGGCCTCGGGCACCGACATCAGCGACCTGATGGGCCAGCTCAAGGCCGTCAATGAACGGCTCTGGGTCATTGAAGATGACATCCGGATCCTGGAAAAAGCCCAACGCTTCGATGCCGAGTTCATCCGTCTGGCGCGTGCGGTGTATTTCGAGAATGACGAGCGCGCACGCATCAAGAAAGACATCAATCTGGCGCTCGGTTCGGCCTATGTGGAAGAGAAGTCCTATCAGGACTACCGGAATCCCTGAGGTCAGCGCTGATCGGCGCAATAGCGTTCGAAGCGGGCGATGACCTCGTCCACTTCGATTAATTCCATCACCCCCGGAAACTCGACACGTTTGCCCCAGGGCAGGGCAGCGGCCGGTTTGTCCAGAAAGCGGATGGCCGCCTCCGGATAACGGTTGACCGTGTAGCGCAGGTCCGAATAGGGCCCAGATCGGGTGGCGTCGGTGCAGGCGTACAGCCCCAGTACCTTGGTGCCCATGGCATTGGCCATGTGCGCCGGTCCGGAGTCCGGGCTCATCACCAGGTCGGCGCGGGCGAGCAGCGCCGGCAACTGTTTCAGGGTGTCCTTGCCGATCAGATCGATGGGCTGTTCCGGCATGGCGGCGATGATGGCATCGCCCATGGCGCGCTCGAGGGCGCTTCTGCCGCCGCACAAAACCACCTGCCAACCCTTGTCGATGGCATGCGTCGCCACGGCGGCATAGCGCTCGGGAAGCCAGTTGCGCAACACATGGCTGGAACACGGCGAAATCAAGAGCGTCGGCTTGCCTGAAGGCCATTGTTGCATGGCCCAGGCGTGTGCTTCCGGCGGCACCGGCATGTCCCAGTGGATTTCCGTCTGCCGGAATCCCAGGGGTTCGGCGAATAGGCCGAACACATCGAGCACATGGTGCCGATCATGGCGGATGCGTTCATTGACGAATAAACCATGGCCTTCCTTGGCCCGTTCGCGGTCATACCCGATGCGGCGTTTGGCTGAAATCACTGCGGAAACCAGATTCGCGCGCAAGGCCAATTGCATCTGCAGCAGGACGTCGAAGCGCCGTCCGTCCAGGGCCTGCGTCAGGTCCTTCAGACCCTGCAATCCGGCCTTCTTGTCGAAAGCGATCAGTTCGACGCCGTCCAGACCGTCCATCAGCTTGGCTTCGCCCTTGCCGAGAATCCAGGTGATCTTGGCGTCCGGCAGGTTTTTCTGCAGGGTGCGGATCAACGGCAGGACATGAGTGGCATCACCGAGCGCCGATAATCGCAAAATGCACACGGTTTTTACGGCAGCAGCTGGGTTCACTTGGTACACTCTTGCAATGATTGAAAAGGATGGCCAAACCGGATGCATCAAGTTCAACGGAGCGGACGGTGTCTGCACCGTCATATACGCATCCCGGGTGCTGCAGGCGCCGGATGCCGCCCAGTTTAACGCAAGTGCCTATGTCTCGGCGCGACCGGTCTCCGGGCAGGGCGGACGCGGTTCGGCATGGTATGTGGAAACGCCGGCCGGTTCTGCGGTACTGAAGCATTACCGGCGTGGCGGCCGCGCGGCCTTGCTGTCCGAGGCCTCCTATCTGTTCACCGGAATCGCGCATGTCCGAAGTATTGCCGAATACCGCGTGCTCGCCGCACTCCGCCGCCTTGATCTGCCGGTGCCCGAACCGTTGGCGGCCTTTTGTCTGCGCTCCGGCCTGGCCTACCGGGCGGCCCTGCTGACCCGTTGCATTCCCGAAGCCCGCTCTTTGGCGGAATGCATCCGCGAAGGCAGTGCCCCCTGGGAGCAGGCCGGTACCCTGATTGCCCGTTTTCATCGTGCCGGTGCCCAACATGCCGATCTCAATGCCAACAACATTCTCTGCAATGCCGACGGCTTCCATGTGATCGATTGGGATAAAGGACGTCTGCACGGCCAGCCGGGAATCTGGACGGGTCGGGTGCTGGCTCGGCTGCAACGATCGATCACGAAAGAGTGCCCGCAAGTGGCCGCTGTCGCACGCGATGCCGGCTTCCAACGCCTGCTGGCCGCTTACGGCGAGGCGATGGCATGAGCTGGCATCTGCGCTTTCTCGGCGTCGGCAATTCCCAGGCCGCGCCTGTGCTGGGTTCGGCCAGCGCCGTGCTGGAACGCGACGGCAGCCCGCAGCTGCTGATTGACTGCGGCCAGGAAACCCTGACCGCCTATCTGACGCGCTACGGCCAGGCGCCGCAGGCCATCTTCATTACACATCTGCATCTGGACCACGTCGGTGGACTGGAACGCCTGTTCTACTCGGCCTATTTCGATGACGCCTTGCGCGGAAAAATAAAATTGTTCGTGCCTGCGGCGATCGTTCCCGCCATGCAGTCCCGCTTGGCCGATTATCCGGGGGTGCTGGCCGAGGGCGGCGCCAACTGGTGGGATGCGTTCCAATTGATTCCGGTCAGCACGGGATTCTGGCATGCCGGTCTGCAGTTCGCGGTGTTTCCCGTGCGCCACCACCAGCCGGAATCGGCGTTCGGTCTGCGCCTGCCCGGCAGCTTCTTCTGGACCGGCGATACCCGCCCGATCCCGGAACGGCTTGCAGAGGGCATAGATGCCGGCGAACTGATTGCGCACGACTGCGGACTGCACGGCAATCCTTCGCATACCGGACTGGCCGATGTCCAACGGGACTATCCCGCGTCATGGTGGCCATCACTGGTGCTTTATCACTACGCCTCTTCAGGCGATGCGGCCATCATGGCCGGACAGGGCTTTCGTGTCGCAGAGGCCGGTCAGGCTTTCGCGTTGAAGGCGCCAGAGCCGGGGCCGCTGGCATGAAACCGCATTTGCAGACGGTGGTGGCGGCACCCGTGACCGATGCACTCGGACGGCCGCTGCGGGATTTGCGCATTTCGGTGATGGAAACCTGCAATTACCGCTGCCCGTACTGCATGCCCGAAGGTTCCTTGGATGAGGCTGCGCTCGGTGCCAGACAGCGCCTGGATTTCGCCGATATCGCGCAGATCGCGAAAGCGTTCGTTGCCCAAGGGGTGCGGAAAATCCGCCTGACCGGCGGTGAGCCGCTGCTGCGACGGAATCTGCCGGAATTGATTGCCTTGTTGACGCAGATTGATGGCCTCGAAGATCTGGCCTTGACCACCAACGGTTCACTGCTCGCCGCGCAGGCGGCGTCTTTGCGCCAGGCCGGCCTCGACCGGATCACGGTCAGTGTCGATGCGCTGGAGGATGCGCTTTTCCGCCGCATGAGTGGCGGACGCGGAAGTCTGTCCCAGGTTCTGGAAGGAATCAGCGCTGCCGAACGCGCCGGGTTTTCGCCGATCAAGATCAACTGCGTCGTGCAGCGCGGCGTGAATGAATCCCAGATCCTGCCGCTGTTCGAATTCTTCCGGAACCGTGGCCACATCCTGCGCTTCATCGAGTACATGGATGTCGGCAGCTGCAATGGCTGGCGCAGCGCCGATGTGGTTCCGGCCGCGGAGATTCTGGCCCGATTGCAGTCCGCTTACGAACTGACCCCATTGGCGCCGACCGCTGCGGGCGAGGTCGCCGCGCGCTACGGGGTTGCCGGCGGCGGCGAGGTCGGATTCATCACCTCGGTCAGTTCGCCATTTTGCGGCGACTGCAACCGGGCGCGGCTTTCCGTTGATGGAAAATTATTCACCTGCCTGTTTGCCGGCGCGGGCTTCGACTTGAAGCCCCATCTGCGATCGCCGGAAAAGCTCGCGTCGGAGATTGTCGCGCTGTGGCGGCACCGGACGGACCGTTACAGCGAGATCCGTCATGCCGCCGATGTCCGCAAGAAAATCGAAATGTACTTCATCGGAGGCTGATGTGGCCGCAAAGAAACGCGTTAAACCGGAATTGACCCACCTCGATCCCGCCGGCCGGCCGGCCATGGTGGATGTCGGCGGCAAAGCCGTGACGGCGAGAACGGCCAGTGCCAGCGCCGATGTCCGCTTCCCCAAAGCCATTGCCGAGCAGCTGCGCGGGCAAGGCATGCGCAGCGCCAAAGGCGCCATCATCGATACCGCCGTCATTGCCGGCACCATGGCGGTCAAAAACACCGCGCAGTGGATTCCGTTCTGCCATGCCCTGGCCATCGAAGGCTGCGATTTCAGCGTGGACTGGCATGACCGGCAGACGCTGCGCATCCTCTGTACGGTCCGCGTCACCGGCAAGACCGGCGTCGAGATGGAAGCGCTGACCGGCGCTTCGGCTGCCGCCCTGACGGTCTACGACATGTGCAAGGCACTCAGCCATGCAATTGAAATCGGGCCGGTGAAGTTGCGTCACAAGAAGGGCGGCAAGCGCACGGTGGGCGTAAAGTGAGCGTGACCGTTCTCTATTTCGCGGGCTTGCGCGAAGCGGCCGGTCTCGGCGAGGAACAGCTGGATCGCCCGGAGTCTCTGCCGGCCCTGTATGCGACGCTGCGCGAGCGGCATGGCTTCACACATGGGCAGAACCAGCTGCGGGTGGCCTGCAACGGTGTGTTCTGCGATTGGCAACGGGTACCGGCGGATGGCGATGTCATCGCCTTCATCCCGCCAGTTTCAGGGGGCTGAATGCAGTTCCGCATCACGCAATCTGCAATCGACACTACGGCCTGGCGTGAGGCGCTTTGCGATTCGCGCTGCGGCGCGTATGCGGCTTTCGAGGGCTGGGTGCGCGATCACCATGATGGCCGGCCGGTGCTCGGCCTGCATTACGATTGCTATGCCGAGCTGGCCGAACATGAGGGCGGGTGCATTATGGCGGAAGCGATGGCCCGATTCGAGATCGTCGATGCCCGCTGCATCCACCGGATCGGCGATTGCCGCATCGGGGACATGGCGGTCTGGGTCGGGGTCAGTGCTGCACACCGCGAGGCGGCCTTTGCCGCCTGCCGCTGGATCATCGATGAGGTCAAAACCCGGGTGCCGATCTGGAAGCGTGAACGCTATGCCGACGGGGATGCGCTCTGGCGCGAGGCGTGAGGGTGGCAGCCCCTGCCGGTTGACCTCGTCGCCCGAATCAATCAATACCGTTGCTGCCTTCCGGCCCTGGCGGGGTTTTCAATCTATCGTCGCGAGGGCCGACAGGGGCCACCATTGAAACGCGGCGCAAGGCCGTTAAGAAGTGGCGGAGAGAGAGGGATTCGAACCCTCGAAACGGGGTTTAGCCGTTTACACACTTTCCAGGCGTGCTCCTTCGACCGCTCGGACATCTCTCCGCAGATGTAAATCGCCTGATGTGAGCCGCGAATTATACGCGAGCGGGGGCGTTTCCACAAGGCAAGCGCCCCTGTCCGGCGGCGGTCCAAATATGGCAAAATGAGCCTCTGAATACGGGAAAGCCCATGTCTTATCTGGTTTTAGCACGAAAATGGCGTCCGAAGCGGTTCGCCGAACTGGTCGGCCAGCAGCATGTGGTGCGTGCGCTCAGTCACGCCCTGGAGACAGGACGGGTTCACCATGCTTTCCTGTTCACCGGCACCCGGGGCGTCGGTAAAACCACCATTGCCCGGATTTTCGCGAAAAGTCTGAACTGTGAATCCGGCACCTCGAAAGACCCCTGTGGCGTTTGCGGCACCTGTACCGACATCGACAACGGCCGCTATCCCGATCTGATCGAAATCGATGCCGCCAGCCATACCGGGGTCGATGATGTCCGGGCCCTGATCGACAACGCACAGTACATGCCATCGCGCGGCCGCACCAAGGTCTACCTGATCGACGAAGTGCACATGCTCTCGAAGAACGCCTTCAATGCCTTGTTGAAGACGCTGGAAGAGCCGCCGGAGCACGTCAAATTCCTGCTCGCCACTACCGATCCGGAAAAGCTGCCGGTCACCGTACTGTCGCGCTGTCTGCAATTCAATCTGCGGCGTCTGGAGCCCGAACAGATTTCCGGGCAGATGGAGCATATTCTCGCTGCCGAGGGCATCGGCTTCGATGCCGAATCCCTTGCGTTGCTGGCCGATGCCGCCGACGGCAGTCTGCGCGATGGCCTGTCGCTGCTCGATCAGGCGATTGCCTACACCGGGGGCAGTCTGCAGGCCGAATTGGTGCAGTCGATGCTGGGCACGGTCGATCGCAGCCAGATCGAACAGGTGCTGAGTGCCTTGACCGCACGCGATGGCGAAGCCCTGATGGCGGCGATTGAACAGCTGGCCTCGTTCGCGCCCGACTTCGAACAGGTACTTGACCGGTTGGCGCAGGCCTTGCATGAAATCCAGCTGGCGCAACTGGTGCCGACTTACCGGCCGTCGCTGCAGCGGGTGTCGGTCAAGACCTTCGCGCAGCAGTTGGATGCCCAGCTGGTCCAGCTCTGGTACCAGATGGCGGTGATGGGACGGCGCGATCTGCATTTCGCCCCGGGAGCCCGCGTCGGTTTTGAAATGGCGCTGTTGCGCATGCTGGCGTTTGTTCCCGCAGGTGTCGATGCGCCGGATCCCGTGACGCGGCCGGCACCGCCGGTGCAGAAAGCACCCGCTCCGCCATCGGTTGCGGCCCCCCGTCATGAAGCCGCTGCGCCGCAGGCAGAAAGCCCGCCACCGGCTGCCGCGGCTACGGCAGCTCCGGCGGCACTGCCGGACACTCCCGAACAATGGCTGCAGCTGTTGGCGCGCTTGTCGCTCAAAGGACCGCTTGGCCAGATCGGTGCGCACACTGGATTTGTTGCCCGCAACGGCACTCAGCTGCGCCTGTCGTATCCGGCCGATCTGTACGACAGCCTCAGCCAGGGGCTTTGCGAACGATTTGAGAATGCCCTCGGAGAAGCTTTCGGCAGTCCGGTGCAGCTGAAATTCGAAAAACTGGCCGAAGCCGGCGTACAGACCCTGCACGGCCGTCAGACCGAAACCAAACTCAACCGGCAGAACGAAGCCGAGGCCGAGTTCCAGAACCATCCGGTGGTCAACGCCCTTCTGGCCGAAGGTGCGCAGATCATTCCGGATTCCATCCGTCCATTGGAATTGAAGTGAGAATGTTATGAGAGGCAATATCGCCCAGATGATGCAGAAAGCCCAGCGCATGCAGGAAAACATGCAGAAAGTGCAGGAAGAGCTGGCGCAGATGGAAGTGACCGGACAATCCGGCGGCGGTGCGGTGAAGGTCACCCTGACCGGTAAATTCGAAGCCCGCAAAGTGGCCATTGATCCCGGCGTTCTGGCCGATGCCGAAATGCTCGAGGATCTCATGGTCGCCGCCATCAACGATGCCGTGGCCAAAGCCAATGAGGAAAGCAATAAACGCATGGCTTCGGTCACCGCCGGCATGCCGCTTCCGCCGGGAATGAAGCTGCCGTTTTGAGCCAGAGTGATCTGCTCAGCCAACTGATGGAATCCCTGCGCTGTCTGCCCGGCGTGGGCCAGAAGAGCGCACAGCGCATGGCCTACCACCTGCTGGAGCGCAACCGCGAAGGCGGCATGCGCCTGGCCATCGCGTTGCAGGAATCCCTGAAACGCATCGGGCACTGCGTGCAGTGCCGTGATTTCACCGAGCAGGAGTGCTGCGCCATCTGTGCCAGCGCCGCCCGTGATCCGGCCCAGCTGTGTGTGGTGGAAACCCCGGCCGACCGTCTGGTGATCGAGCAGGCCACCGGTTACCGCGGCCTGTATTTCATCCTGCAGGGAAGGCTGTCACCGCTGGACGGCATCGGTCCGCGCGAGCTCGGGCTCGATAAGCTGGCCAAGCGCCTGGCGGAAGGTTCCGTCACCGAAATGATCATTGCCACCAACCCGACCGTGGAAGGCGAGGCGACCGCGCACTATCTCGCCCAGCTCGCCCGCCAGTTCGAGGTCAAGCCCTCCAAGCTGGCGCACGGCGTGCCGATCGGCGGCGAGCTGGAATACGTCGATCGCGGCACACTGGCGCACGCGTTCGGAACCCGCATCGATATGCCTTGAGGAACGTCATGAGCGACAGCATCTTCGAAAAAATCATCAAACGCCAGATCCCGGCCGACATCGTGTTCGAAAGCGATGACATCATCGCCTTCCGCGATATTTCACCGCAGGCGCCGGTGCATGTGCTGTTCGTGCCGAAACGCCGATTCAATACGCTCAATGATGTGCCCGAAACGGAAGCGCAGCTGCTCGGCAACCTGATGCTTTCGGCCCAGGCCTATGCCAAATCCATCGGCATCGCCGAAAACGGATACCGGCTGGTGATGAACTGCAACGGACATGGCGGCCAGACTGTATTCCACATCCATGTCCATCTGCTGGGCGGTGCACCGCTGACCGGCGGGTTTGCCTGAACAGCGCAACACAGGCTCAATCCGCATAACCCCATGGCGCGGGCGGCGGTGCTACCGGTTTGCTCAGGTCGAAATCCACCCGGAACTCGCGGCCTTCGCGGGTCAGCCGGTAGGTGAATTTTTCGGGATAGATGTACATCTGCCAGGTGTTGCCGTTGGATTGCGGATTGCCCGCTGCGGTGAACAGCTCTTTTGAATACTGGTCCGCCGGAAACGATTGCGCCGTTGCCCAGCCGGCGTCGAGCGTATGTCCGCCGTACATCGTCGACTTATCGCTGCTGCCATCCTTGTGGCGATGGTCGTGTTTCAGCTGCAGCCCCGAACCGGTCTTGCTGATCAGCCAGGTGCGTGAGCGGTCTTCGCCGACATGGAACGGAATCTGCAGCTGGCTGTCGGTGCATTTGCGGACATGCATCACCAGCCGGCCTTCGAAACCCGGCGATACCGGATTGTCGACGCTGACCTTGCCCTCGAATGCCTTGCCGCAATGGCGCCGGAGGGCATCGAAAAACGCATCATGGCTCGGAATCGAGACCGGTGCAGGCGGTGACGCCGTGCCCGCATCGGCGGATAACGGAAACAGCGCGGCGAGCAGTAATGCGTGACGCAACATGGCATTCTCCGAAAAAGATGATGATTACTATACCCGCTGTCCGCTTTCGGATATCCGTGCGCGGGTCATTTTCCCGGCCAGACGCCGGATATCGGCAATCAGCAATGCACGATCCCGCTCATCCAAGTCGGCCTTCCCGTAGCGCCATTGCGTATAGCGCGAAGCGATCGCCATCAGCTCGGAATCGACGCAGCGTGCCGCGAAATCCACAGCCGTTTCATGCACGGCCTTGTGCTGACCACAGTTTTCCAATGCCGCGACCAATCGGTGCCAGGCCGCATCAATCGGCTGTTCCGTGACGCGGGTCCTGCGTGACAGGCTGAATACGGCGAAAGAAATCAGACCGGCCAGGGTCAGCAGCATCAGCAGCATCTGCCAGCGTTCGGCCCGGGCGATGCCGATGTTCCGGAACAAAGTCATTTGCCGTGCGGCATTGAAGCCGATGACCCAGTCGTTCCAGCGTGCACGCATGAAGTCGCCATAGTCGAACAAGGGTGAAAAGGTGCCTCCGCCTCCCGCGTACTGTTCCTGTCCGGCCCTGCCTGCCAATGTATCCAGGATGTTTTCGGGAGACACCGCCGCAGTCGGGTCGATCCGCACCCAGCCCTCGCCCTCGAGCCAGACTTCAGTCCAGGCATGGGCATCCTTGATGTAAAGCACCCAGTAGCCGCCGTAAGGATTGCGGTAGCCGCCGGCATAACCGGTGACCACGCGCGCTGGAATGCCGGCGGCACGCATCAGCAGCGCAAAGGATGAGCTGAAATGCTGGCAGAAACCCCGGCGGTCCTCAAACAGAAACCGGTCCACGGCGTTGAATCGCGGCGGATCGGTGGCCAGCGTATAGCTGAAGTCACGCCGGATCCATTCCTGCACCCGGGCGATGTACGCGCGATCACTGCCGGCCTGCGCCCGCCACTGCAACGCCAGCGCTTGCGTGCGCTTGTTGAAGGCCGTAGGAAACGCCAGCGCCCGGCGGCGTTCGGCGTCACTGAGCGGTCGGAGGGTATCCGCCTGCGTCCAGGCGCTCGCCGAATATTGCGTCATTTTCTGAATCGGCGTCTGCGAGTAAAGTCCCGAATCGGCACTCAGGGTGTAGGGTTCGGGCGCCAGACGCGGCCAATCTAGAACCGGCAGGTATTTCTTTTCCGTTGGTTCCAGACTGACCCGGTAAGCAATCACGGTGTCGCCGGCTGCCGGGGAATTCATCGGCATGGCCGGACCGGGAAGACTGTCCTGCGGATTGCGCCGCCACTCCATGCCATCGAAATCCCAAAGCACCGGGCCGCGCCAGTAGCGTTGTTCCGGTGCCGGCACGCGTCCTTTGAAATCGACGCGGAAGGCGATGCGGTCGTCGGCGAGGATATCCAGCCATTGGCCGGGCTTCATGCTGTCGCCCAGCCCGGTTCCCTGTTCGGACAGGCCCGGAAGACCCCACAGCGGCGTACCGATCCGTGGGAACAGCCAGAACAACGCGGCCGCCATCGGCAGTGCCATGATCAGGGCGCGGAAAAGGGCTTTCAGGGATGACCCCGCTGATTTTTCCGGAAGGACGATTTTTCCCGTACTGCTGATTTGCAGGAGCAGCAGCCAGGACAACACGCTGAGCAAGGAAAGTACCAGCGTCATCGGCGTCTGTACGCTCAGCAATGCCGAAAACGGCAGGAACAGCGCGAATCCGAGCAGGGCGCGCAGGTCCCGCATGTGTGTCGTTTCCAGGCACTTCAAGGCCATCATCAAGGCCAGCATGGCCGCGGCCGTGTCACGGCCGAAGCGGCCGTTGTAGGCAAACAGCAAAAGCAGCAGTGACGCGATCAGTACGCCGAGTATGAGCAGCAGATGCGGCTTGGGCAGCAGGTAGGCGACGGCCAGAATCAGCCCGATCAGCACCAGCAGCGATGCCGGCAATTGCGGCGCCAGCGGCAGCAGGGCCACGCAGGTGGACAGCGCACCGGATTTGCGCAGGAGCTCAGTCATGGGGCAGCAGGGCCAGTGCTTCCAGGCAACGCCGCCGGTGTTCAGCGCCGGATCCGGTCTCCACGCGAAGCCCCGGAAGGCTCAGCGCGTATCGGCGTTGGCGTTGTTCGGCCTGCACGACCCAGAGGCACAGCTGGGAAATTCGGGCTTCGTATTCCAGATTGCCAAGACGGTTCCAGTCCAGCAGCAGGGCATCGGCATTGCCCTGCTCATATTCGCGAACCTGCAGGGTTCCGGTGCGTGCGCTGGGTTTCCAGGCAATCTGTTTGCGGGAATCACCGCTGCGGTAGGTGCGCAGATGATGCGGTTGTTCGCTGTGCTGCCGGCTTTGCCGGCCGCTGCCGGTCTCGGCACTGGAAAAATAAACATTCAGATCCTGACCCTGGGGTGACGGATAGACCAGCGCCTGTTCCTGCAAATTCAGGGTGCACCAGGCGCGTGCCAGACCCAGTGGGTGCAGGGTGGCGATCCGGAGACGGTCGATGTGAAGATGTCCGCGCTTTTCCGTGGGCAGCGATAATGTCGTGCTGATCGGTTCGGCGCCGAGGCTGAAGGTGGATTCGGTATCGCCCTGCGATACCGTATAGTCCCGGGGCTCGGTGCCGCGGGGCGACACCATGACGGTCAATGCCAGCGGCTGCCCGGCAAACACCGGTTCGGGTGGCTGCGATCGAAGTTGCAGGCCCAGCAGGGCCAGATGGCCGGAGATCAGGGCGTTGTTGCACAGACTGATGACCAGGAAACCGAGCAGCAGCGCGGCGTTGTTGTTGTAGTTCAGGCTGCCGAGATTCAGTACGGCCAGAGCCATGCCGATGAACAGGCCGAATCCGGTGGGCAGCACATAGATGCGGCGGTTGCCGATCACCAGCGGTTGCGCATCACGCGGTCCGGCGCGGAACAGCGGAATCCGGCGCAGCCATTGGGCAGGATTGAGATGACGGACAGCGCTGCCGGTCATGTCAGTCGACGGCAACGCTCTTGAGCAGGGCCTCGGCCAAATCCCGGTTCTTTCCGTCCACCGCAGGATGGATGCGGTGTGCGGTCGCTTCGACAAAAACGGCCTGGATGTCGTTGGCGCTGACGTAATCGCGGCCTTCGATGTAGGCATGGGCTTTGCCGGCCGACAGCAGTGACATGCCGGCGCGTGGCGACAGGCCGACCCGTATTCCGGGGAACTGGCGGGATTGCGCAATCAGCCGCTGCAGGTAGTCAATCAATGCGTCCGAGCAATGCATGGCCTGGACCTCGGCTCGGAGCTGCCGCAGCAGGTCCGGGCCGGGAAATGCGGATTGAACGGCATCGCCGCCGGCAACGCCGTGCTTGAGCAGGGCGCGTTCCTGTTCGGCGGGAATGTAGCCCATGCGGATGCGCAGGGTGAAGCGGTCGAGCTGGGAGTCTGGCAGCGGGAAAGTGCCGGACAGATCGGTCGGATTCTGGGTCGCAATGACCAGAAACGGGTCGGGCAGGGGGTAGGTGCTGCCGTCGATGCTGACCTGGTGCTCGGCCATGGCTTCCAGCAGCGCGCTTTGCGTGCGCGGCGGTGCCCGGTTGATTTCATCGGCCAGAAGGATGGCGGTGAACACCGCGCCGGGGTGGAACTCGAACCGGCGTTTATCCGGATCGAAAACCGAAACACCGAGAATATCCGAAGGCAGCAGATCAGCCGTGAACTGGATGCGTTTGAAGGTCAGGCCGAGCGATGCCGCCAGCGTCCGTGCCAAGGTCGTTTTCCCGAGCCCGGGCAAATCTTCGATCAGCAGATGGCCGCCGGCCAAAAAGGCGATGAACGCGGATTTGACGGCATGGGGATTGCCCAGTATTTGCCGGTTGCAGGCCGACATGGCAGCCAGAAGTTCAGCGCGGAGTGGGGTTAAGCGGCCTGCGGCGGGCGTGGACATGGGCGGTTCCGGGCAAAAAACCATTCTAAACCGCCCTTGTGGAAAACAGGTCAATATTCAGTAATGGCCGATAAATTCAATAAATACAATGAGATAATCTAAAATTACAGGCAAATGGCTTTCGCCGCCCGGATGCGGAGCCGACCGGCGAGCCTTTGGGAATCCCCAAAGGTGCGCGATTTGACTCAGGTCGATGAATCCATTAAAATTTAGCGCTTATGTCTGTCACCTTGCCCCCGCAACTGGATGTTTGGCGCATGGTGGCGAACCAGCGTCGCTTCGAAGGAAGCCTGCCTTTGGCGCAAATGCCGCGTCTGGCCGGTGTACTCGCGGATGCCGAAGGAGACTGCCGGTACGTGGTGGAGTTTTACCGCGATCCGTTGAAGTTGGATGTCATGCACATTCAATTGAGTGCGGTGTTTCACCTGATCTGCCAGCGCACGCTTGAGCGCTTTGCGCTTCCGGTGGAAATCGACCAGCGTCTCGGGCTGATCAGCGATGAAGCGCAGGAAGCTTCACTGCCGGAAGACATGGAAGCGGTATTGATTGAGGGGCATGGTGAAGTTTCGCCGGCTCAACTGATTGAAGACGAGCTTCTGCTCGCGGTACCTTTGGTACCGGTCAATCCGGACGCTTCAGACCTGGATCCGAAATGGAGCGGGGATGAAGCGGTCGAGGAAGAAAAAAGCAGTCCATTCGCGGCCCTGAAGGCCTTGAAGGACCACACGTAACATCAGCATTTCGTTTGGAGTCTTACCATGGCCGTTCAAAAATCCCGTCGTACCCCGTCCACCCGCGGCATGCGTCGTTCTCACGATGCGCTGTCCGCCAAGCAGCTCGCCACCGATCCGACCACGGGTGAAACCCATCTGCGTCACCATGTGACCAAAGACGGTTTCTACCGCGGCCGCAAAGTGGTCGACGTCAAGTCGGCTGTCGAAGAAACCGAAGAATAAGGCTTGCCCGCCTGTCGGGTATGCTCTAAGGTATTTAAGGCGAGCTCCGGCTCGCCTTAAGCTTTTCTGAAACAGGACGAATATTCCATGGCCACATTTTCGCGCATCGCCGGCACCGGCAGCTATCTGCCCGAGCGGATCCTCACCAACGCCGATCTGGAGAAGATCGTCGACACCAGCGATGAGTGGATCGTCAGCCGCAGCGGCATCCGCGAACGTCATGTCGCGGCCGAGGGTGAAACCACCAGTGACCTGGCCTACCAGGCCTCCCTGAAAGCACTCGAAGCGGCCGGCATGCGCGCCGATGAAATCGAACTGATCATCGTCGGCACCACCACGCCCGATATCGTGTTCCCGTCCACCGCCTGCCTGCTGCAGGACAAACTCGGTGTCGGCGGCTGCGGCGCATTCGATGTCAACGCCGCCTGCTCCGGATTCATCTTCGCGCTGAGCGTGGCCGACCAGTTCATCCGCGCCGGAACCATCAAAAACGCATTGGTGGTCGGTTCTGAAACGCTGACCCGTCTGGTGGACTGGACCGACCGCGCGACCTGCGTGCTGTTCGGCGATGGTGCCGGCGCCGTCGTGCTGAAAGCCGACAGCGAAGCCGGCATCCTGTCCACCCATCTGCATTCCGACGGCGGCAAGAAAGAGCTGCTGATCTGCCCGGTCGGCCCGTCCAAAGGGTTCGACGTGGGTGCGCCCAATGCCGGCGTGAAAATCCACATGGCAGGCAGCGAAGTGTTCAAGCACGCGGTCAAGGCCCTGGATTCCGTGGTTGATGAAACCCTGAACGCCAACGGCTTGAGCAAGGCCGATCTGGACTGGCTGATTCCCCATCAGGCCAATCTGCGCATCATCGAAGCCACCGCCAAGCGCCTCGATATGTCCATGGATCAGGTCATCGTGACCGTCGACAAGACCGGCAATACCTCCTCGGGTTCGGTGCCGCTGGCGTTGGATGAAGCGGTGCGCTCCGGCAAAATCCAGCGCGGTCAATTGATGCTGCTGGAGGCTTTCGGCGGCGGCTTTACCTGGGGCTCGGCGCTGATCCGCTATTGATCCGACCGGACTTGTGAGTACGGTCGAATAACTGGTCTAATGGCGGCCAATCCCAACCGGAGCCGCTCAACCCATGATTCCGCAACTGGCATTCGTTTTCCCCGGACAGGGCTCGCAGTCGCAAGGCATGCTGGCCGAATTGGCTGCTGCCCATCCATTGATTGCCGAAACCTTCGCCGAAGCCTCGGAGGGCGCCGGCGTGGATCTCTGGCAGATCAGTCAGGACAATCCCGACGACCGCTTGAACCAGACTGAATTCACCCAGCCCGCACTGCTGGCCGCGAACATCGCACTTTGGCGCTTGTGGCAGGCCCAATCGTTGCCGGTGCCCGCGCTGCTGGCCGGTCACAGTCTGGGGGAATACGCGGCGCTGGTGGCCGCCGGTGCGCTGTCCTTGAAAGACGGGGCCCATCTCGTGCGCCTGCGCGGTCAATTCATGCAGGCCGCCGTGCCGGCAGGTACCGGGGCCATGGCGGCCGTGCTCGGCGCCGAGGATGCGCAGGTCGAGCAGATCTGCAGCGAAACCAGTGCAGATGCCTCCGTCGTCGTACCGGCCAACTACAACTCGCCCGGCCAGATCGTCATCGGCGGCCATGCCGATGCCGTGGATCGTGCCCTTGCCGCATTGCAGGCCGCGGGTATCCGTAAAACCGTCAAGCTTGCGGTCAGCGTGCCCTCGCATACGCCGCTGATGCGCGATGCCGCGCTGCAGCTGCAGGAAGCCATCGCTGCCGCGACCTGGTCCATGCCGGACCGTCCGGTCATCCACAATGTCGATGCCGCGCGCAAAACCGATCTTGCCGCGCTTCAGCACGCGCTGGTCGAGCAGCTTTACCTGCCGGTGCAGTGGACACGCTGTACGCAGGCTCTGGCCGCAGCGGGCATCCGTCACGCCATCGAGTGCGGCCCCGGCAAGGTGTTGGCCGGCCTTGTCAAGCGCATCGACAAATCCATTTCCACCTATAATCTGGCCAGTGCCGCCGAATGGCAGGCCACGTCCATACAGACTTTCGAGTGAGAACACGCAATGACCCATGACTTAAGCGGCGAAGTGGTTCTGGTGACCGGCGCAAGCCGCGGCATCGGCGCGGCGATTGCCGACCTGCTGGCCGCGCGCGGCGCCAAAGTAGTCGGCACGGCCACGACCGAATCCGGTGCGCAGGCCATCACGGCCCGCATGGCCGCCACCGGCGGCATCGGCAAGGTGCTGGACGTCACCGACAGTGCGGCCGTCGACGCGGTGATCGAGGACATCGGCAAAAGCATCGGACCGATCAGTGTGCTGGTCAACAATGCCGGCATCACCCGCGATCAGATTCTGATGCGCATGAAAGACGAAGACTGGAACATCATCCTGGATACCAACCTGAGCTCGGTCTACCGCACCAGCAAAGCGGTCATGCGCGGCATGATGAAAGCGCGCAAGGGCCGCATCATCAACATCGCTTCGGTCATCGGTTTGACCGGCAATGCCGGGCAGTCGAATTATGCCGCCGCCAAGGCCGGCATCATCGCGTTCTCGAAATCCCTGGCCAAGGAAATCGGCTCGCGCGGCATCACCGTCAATGTGGTTGCGCCGGGCTTCATCCAGACCGACATGACCGATACCTTGCCGGAAGAAGCCAAGCAGGCACTGATGGGGCAGATTGCCCTGGGCCGATTGGGCAGCCCTGCCGACATCGCCGAGGCGGTGGCCTTTTTGGCCGGTCCGGCGGCGGCCTACATCACCGGGGAGACCCTGAACGTGAATGGCGGCATGTACATGCCGTGACCATTCTGGTCAAAATTTGATAAAATACTCTAAATCCTGTCCGGCGTGGTTTGGGCCAAGCGCCGGCGGCATGATTCCACAGCCCAAAATCGTTACTCCTCGGGAGGAGACAGTTTCATGAGCACTATTGAAGAACGCGTTAAGAAAATTGTGGTTGAGCAGCTGGGCGTGAAGGAAGAAGAAGCCACCGCCAACGCCTCGTTCGTGGATGATCTTGGCGCCGACTCGCTCGATACCGTCGAACTGGTGATGGCGCTCGAGGAAGAATTCGAATGCGAAATTCCGGACGAGGAAGCTGAAAAAATCACCTCGATCCAACAAGCCATCGATTACATCAAAGCCCACGTCAAGGCCTAATCGCCGGGATAAGGACTGCCACAGGGCCGCTTCATGCGGCCCTGTTTGCTTCCGGGTGTTTTCATGTCAACACGTCGATTGATCGTTCTGGCCTTCCTCACCGGACTCTGGGTTTGGGCAGGCTCCGTCTACTCGCCGTGGGCCGAAGATCTCGAGCCACGACTTTGGCTTTTTGATGTCCTTTTCTACACCGGCTTCATCCTGCTGTTTTGGTACGTGGCGGAAGCGCTGCTCTGGCTGCGCAGCTGCCGTGAAAGCAGCATTCCGTTCAGGGAGCGCTTGGCAGGCGCCTGTCTGTTGATGCTGACTGCCGTTGCCGGATTGACGGCAAACGTCTTGGCGGAAACCCAAATCGGTTGGCAATGGCGCGTTCGGATCAGCATGGCGGCGTTGACGCCCTATACCGAACCAAGCCATCAGGACTTCAGGCATCGGGTCGGCCTGTTTATCATCGATACCCAGCGGATGCCCTGTTCAGGACAGTCCTGGCTCTGGCTGGGCCGCCCGTTCGGCGGCGGCACCGGTACCAATCTGGCACTGGTCCACGGCAGCGGACGGGCGGTTCCGCTATCACCGCAGCCGGAGGCTTTCCGCTTTCTCCACATGCATGAAAACTGGTGGCTGGCCTACCAGAATCCGGATTCGTATTCTGCCGAAACGAACGGTACAATAGTCTGCGTTGAAGGCCGGAGCGTGGCATCCCACGCGCAGGGGCTTCGTTTTATCGATTCACTTCATTGAGGACGGCACGGCCGTCCCGAGCCGTCAAAATTCCGGAGTCTCGCTTATGAAACGTCGTGTTGTAGTCACTGGTATGGGCATCCTGTCGCCGCTGGGCAATGATTTGGCCAGCAACTGGGATGCCGTCATGAACGGCCGGTCCGGCATCGGCAACATCACCCATTTCGATGCCAGCGCCATGGCGACGCATATTGCCGGCGAGGTCAAGGATTTCGATCCGAAAGCCTGGTTCTCTCCGAAAGACGTCAAGAAAATGGACATCTTCATCCATTATGGTCTGGCCGCATCGTTCATGGCCATGCAGGATGCCGGTCTGGAAATCACCGAAGCCAACGCCGAGCGCGCCGGCGTGCTGGTCGGCTCCGGCATCGGCGGCATCCGCGGCATTGAAGAGACCGCGGTTGATCTGCACCTGGGCGGCCCGCGCAAAGTCTCGCCGTTCTACGTGCCGAGCACCATCATCAACATGATTTCCGGGCAGCTGTGCATCATGAAGGGCTTCAAAGGCCCGAACTTCTCGGCGGTCTCGGCCTGCGCTTCCTCCAACCACTCCATCGGCATGGCCATGCGCATGATCCAGTACGGCGATGCCGACATCATGGTCGCCGGCGGTGCCGAACACGGCTGTACGCCCACGGCCGTCGCCGGATTCTGCGCCATGAAAGCGCTATCGACGCGCAATGACGAGCCCGCGCGCGCCAGCCGTCCGTGGGACCGCGACCGCGACGGCTTCGTGCTCGGCGATGGTGCCGGCATCCTGGTGTTGGAAGAATACGAACACGCCAAAGCGCGCGGCGCCCGCATCTATTGTGAACTGGCCGGCTTCGGCGCCAGCTCCGATGCCTATCACATGACTGCACCGAGCGACACCGGCGAAGGCCCGTCACGCTGCATGGTGATGGCGATGAAGGATGCCGGCGTCAATGCCGACCAGATCGACTACCTCAACGCCCATGGCACCTCCACGCCGCTCGGCGATCTGGCTGAAACCAATGCCATGAAGCTGGCGTTGGGCGATCATGCCTACAAAACCCTGGTCAGCTCCACCAAGTCGATGACCGGTCACCTGCTCGGCGCGGCCGGCGGTGTCGAGGCCGTGCTCTCGATTCTGGCCATGCAGCATGGCATCGTTCCGCCGACCATCAATCTGGAAAACGCCTCGGAAGGCTGCGATCTGGATTATGTGCCGAATGTGCCGCGCGAGAAGAAACTCGATGTGGTGATGTCGAACGGTTTCGGTTTCGGGGGCACCAACGGCACCTTGGTGTTCCGCAAGCTCTGAGGGCCTCGTGGCCCTGATCCGCCAGGACCTGCCTGCCGCCGTCGATCCGACGGCATTGCAGCGTCTCGATTGCGCACGTTATCCGCTGCTGCTGCAGAGCGTGGCCGGCGGCAATGCCTTGTCGCGCTGGGACATCCTGTTCATCGCCAACGGCGAAGGGCTCTATAGCCGTGACGGAATAACGCATGGACTGGATGGCGAAGTGCGTGAAGGTGGTTTCCTGCCGGCGTTCGATGCGGCATTCACACAGCATACGAAGATCATCGATAAGGACGGTCTGCCGTTTCACGGCGGCTGGGCGCTGTATCTCGGCTACGAGATTGCCGGACAGATTGAAACCTCGCTTGATTTGCCGGCGTTTACAGGCCCCTTGCCGGATGCGCTGGCGCTGCGCTGTCCGGCGGCGATTCTTTTCGACCGCGTCGACAACCGCTGCTTGGCTGTGGCGGAGCCCGGTTATGGGCATCTGTTATCAGCCATTCAAGCCGACATTGCAGCTGCAGCGGCCTTGGCGCCGGTGCCCGAATGGCCCCAGGTCGGAGATTGCCACGAGGATGCACCGGAACGCTTCACATCCGGGGTTGCGCGCATTCTCGATTACCTGAAAGCCGGCGATGTGTTCCAGGTCAATCTGTCACGGGCTTGGAACGGCCGCTTTCCGGGCGCTGATGCCTACGCCCTTTACGCGCGCCTGTGCCGGATGAATCCGGCGCCGTTTGCCGGTCTATTGCGTTTTGCCGATTGGGCGCTGCTCAGTTCCTCGCCCGAACGCCTGGTCAGTGTCAGCGCCGGCAAGGCACAGACCCGTCCGATTGCCGGAACGCGTCCGCGCATGCCCGGCGATGATGAAGCCGCAAAGATCCGTGAGTTGATCGGCCATCCCAAAGAGCGTGCCGAACATGTGATGTTGATCGATCTGGAACGCAACGACCTGTCGCGCGTGTGCGAACCGGGTTCGGTGAAGGTCGATGAACTGATGTGCGTGGAAACCTACGCGCATGTGCATCACATCGTTTCCAACATCACCGGTTCGCTCAAGCCCGGAACCTCGCCCGGGGAAGTCATTTCCGCGGTGTTTCCGGGCGGCACCATCACCGGCTGCCCGAAGGTGCGCTGCATGGAAATCATCGCGGAACTGGAACAGGGCGGACGCGGACCGTATACCGGCGCGCTCGGCTATGTCGATGGCAACGGCGACATGGACCTGAATATCCTGATCCGCAGCCTGTGGCTGCAGGGTGACCGGCTGCAGCTGCGGGCCGGTGGCGGCATCGTGGCTGATTCAAATCCCGACAATGAACTGCAGGAGACACGGGCCAAAGCCAAGGGTCTGTTGCGGGCCATCGGAGCCGTGGAATGAGCGCGCTGATTTTCCGGGGCAATGACCCCATTCAAGCACTGTCGGTTCAGGATCGTGGCCTGATGTACGGGGACGGGCTGTTTGAAACCCTGCGTGCCAGCGGCGGCGAGCTGCCGTGGTGGCCGGCGCATTGGCGCCGTCTGAAGGGCGGTGCAGAACGGCTCGGTCTGCCATTGCCCGATGAGGGCGTGATTCATGCCGCCGCACGGGAATTGCTTGATGTCCGGCCGCAGGTGCTGAAGATCATCCTGACCCGCGGCGAATCCGGGCGCGGCTATTTGCCGGTCGCTGGTCCGTCAACCTGCATTCTCAGCGTGCACCCTTTGCCGCCGCCGATGGCCGAACCGCTGCGCCTGCATTGGTGCACGACCCCGGTTGCGCAACAGCCGGTGCTGGCCGGCATGAAGCATCTGAACCGCCTGGAAAATGTCCTGGCCCGCCGCGAATGTGCCGATGCCGGCTTTGCCGAAGGCCTGATGTGCGATGGCGATGGGCAGGTGATCTGCGCCACTGCCGGCAATGTCTTCCTGTATTTCGATGGCCATTGGCACACGCCCGATCTTGCCCGCTGCGGCATTGCCGGCATCGCCCGGGAAAAACTGCTGGCCATGCTGGAGGATGTCCGCGTAGCGCCGGTCACCCGCGATCAGGTCGAAAACGCCGATGCGGTTTTTCTGTGCAATGCCGTTCGCGGTATCATGGAAGTCCGGTATCCCGGATCCGTTCCGGTTATTGGCCACGCGGCCCTGGCTGCGCTGCAACAGCGCTTTCTGGCCGCCCATCCATTTTTTGCAGACGAGTAGGGCATGGCCAGGAAAAGCCGTTGGCGCAAATCCATTTTCCTGATCGCCCTGCTGGCGGCGGTGCTCACCCTGTTCGGCGTTCTGCGTGTGCGCGATTTCGCACAGGCCCCCCTGCAACTTCCGGCAACGGCGATGGTGACGGTCGCCAAAGGCGATGGCCTGAACCGCGTGCTGCCGAAACTGCGTTCCGCCGGCATCACCCAGGGCTGGGATTGGCAATGGAAAGTGCTGGCGCTGCAGATGCAGATGGCCGGTCGGATCCATGTCGGCGATTATGAATTCAGCGATGGCACGACCCCTGCCGGCGTGCTGGCCAAGCTGGCCAGCGGCGATACCGCGCGGGTGAAATTCACGCTGGTGGAAGGCCGCAGTTTCCGGCAAATGCGTACCGAATTGGCCACCTTGTCCGAACTCGACGATGACCTCACCGGAAAATCCGACAGCGAGATCATGGCGCTATTGGACCGTCAGGGCGTGCATCCAGAAGGCCGCTTCCTGCCCGATACCTACTTCGTGCCCAAATCCGGAAAACGCAGTGATCTGCTGCGGCAGGCCGCCGAGGCCATGGACGCGGCATTGGCCGAGAGTTGGAACGGGCGGGATTCCGGTCTGCCGCTGAAATCCCCGGAGGAGCTGCTGACGCTGGCCTCGATTGTCGAAAAGGAAACCGGCAAAGCCGAGGAACGGCCGCAGATCGCCGGCGTGTTCGTGCGCCGCTTGCAGAAAGGCATGCGTCTGGAAACCGATCCGACCGTGATCTACGGCATCGGTGACGGGTATGATGGCAATATCCGCAAAAAAGACCTGCAGACCGTGACGCCTTACAACACCTACCGCATGCACGGCCTGCCGCCCACTCCGATTGCCATGCCCGGCCGTGCCGCGCTGCAGGCTGCCGCCCATCCGGCCCCGGGCGATGCGCTGTTCTTCGTGGCTACCGGCGACGGCGGCCATGTGTTCTCCGCCACCTACGAGCAGCACCGCAAAGCGGTGTCCACTTACCAGCTGAAACGATGACATGCCCCTGAATTCCGGAAAACTGATCAGCATCGAGGGCGGCGAAGGCGCCGGTAAAACCACGGTGTTCAATGCCATCCGCCAGTATCTGGGCGAGGCCGGACTGACCGTCGTCGGCACCCGCGAGCCGGGCGGCACCACCGTCGGCGAACAGATCCGCGAGCTACTGCTGTCGCCCGATCACCGCATCGTGCCGGAAGCCGAGTTGCTGCTGATGTTCGCGTCGCGGGCGCAGTTGGTGCAGGAATTAATCCGTCCGGCTCTGGCGCAGGGTCATGTGGTGTTGACCGACCGTTTCACCGATGCCAGTTTCGCCTATCAGGGCGGTGGCCGCGGCTTGCCGGTGGCCCATATCGAAGCCCTCGAACGGGACTTCGTCGGCATCCGTCCCGATCTGACCCTGCTGCTGGATCTGGGCGTGGAGCAGGGCATGGCGCGTGCCCAGTCGCGCGGGCAGGCGCTGGATCGCATCGAACAGGAGCGCACAGATTTCTTTCTGCGCGTACGCGAGACCTACCTGCAGCGTGCCGCGCAGGAACCGCAGCGCATCGTGATTATTGACGCCTCGCAGCCGCAGGACGCGGTGGTTCGGCAAGTTTTAACCGCCCTGGCCCGCTGGATGTCGGCATGAGCCTCAGCGCTTGGCAGGAGCCGCTGTTTGCACGGGCCGTATCGGCTTTCCAGGCCGGCCGCCTGGGCCATGCGCAGCTGCTGCAAGGCGAGGCCCATCTGGGCAAACTGGATCTGGCACGGGCCTTGGCGCAGCGTCTGCTGTGCCAGCAGGCGGATACCGCCTTGCCGGCCTGCGGCGCGTGTACCGCCTGCCAACGCTTCGTGCAGGGCAGTCATGGCGATTTCCGGCAGATCGGCATCGAGCTCAATGAGAAAACCGGCAAACTGAAAACCGCCATCGGCGTCGACCAGATCCGCGACATGTCCGAATGGCTGGCCCTCACCGCGCAACTGGCCGGGCCGCGGGTGGTCATCATCGAAACCGCGCATCGGCTGAATGCCCAGGCCGCCAATGCGCTGCTGAAAACCCTGGAAGAACCCATGCCCGGGCGTTATCTCATACTGGTCACCGACCAACCCAAGGCGCTGCCGGCCACGGTACGCAGCCGCTGCCAGCGCATCGAGATGGCCTGTCCGGACACCGCCACGGCACTGGCCTGGCTGAAGCAGAACCGGATCGCGGAGGCCGATGCCAAAGCCCTGCTGGCCATGGCCGGTGGTAATCCCGGTCTGGCGCTGGAATGGGCCGGAAATGGCGGTTCGGCCCTGTATCAGGAAGTCCGCGCCGATCTGGCGGCCTGCGTGAAAAACCAGACCGGTCCGGCCGCCATTGCCCGCAAATGGCTGGCCGATGAACGTACCGACCTTCGCCTGCTGTTCGCGGCGCAGATTGCCTACGGGCTGGCCCGGACCTGGGCGGCGCAGGCCGCCCAGGGCGCCAAACGCCCGCAGGCCGTTGAACGTCTGCAGGAATGGATTGATGGCATCAACCGTTTGCGGTTAAGCTTAAGCCAGCCCCTGCGTCACGATCTCGGCCTGGCCGGACGGATGCTGGAATGGCGGCAACTGCTGCAGGATTTCCGATAGGACACCCCCATGGCCACACCC
>NZ_JAPDUI010000050.1 GCF_025980345.1 Arenimonas sp. GDDSR-1
CCGAACGGCGGTTCCGGCACGCGCTATTTCGTCGGTGATTTCGACGGCCGTCAATTCACCGCCACGCAGCCGGCGCGCTGGCTGGATGCCGGCACCGATTTCTACGCCGGGGTGAGCTTCGCCGATGCGCCGGGCGGCAAACCGCTGTTGCTGGCCTGGATGAGCAACTGGCAATACGCCCAGAAAACCCCGACCTCGCCCTGGCGCAGCGCCATGACCCTGCCGCGTGAACTGCGTCTGGTGCCGCATGCCGGCGGCTACCGGGTGCATCAGCGCATCGCCGCCGATTTCGACGGCATGGATTCGCTGCAGTACCGCGCCGTGAAACCGGCGCTGCCGTTCGAACGCGGCGGTCTGGATCTGGGCCGCGCCGATATCCGCTTCAATGCCGCCGAAGCCCGCGATCTGGAGATCGAGCTGGCCAACGCCGACGGCGAGGTGTTCCGGATGATGCAGAAGGACGGCCGGTGGTGGACCGACCGCAGCCGCTCCGGGCAAACCGCGTTCAGTCCGGCCTTCGCCGCCAAACCGCAGGCCATGGACATGGACGGCGAGCCGGTGCGCGACGTGCGGCTGCTGGTCGACCGCGGTTCGGTCGAAATCCTGCTCAATGACGGCGCGTATTCGATGACCAACCAGGTATTCCCGCGCCTGCCGTACAGCATCCTGCGCATCCGTTCCGCGGCCGGCACGCGCCTGTCGTATCTGCGCATCGACGCCGTCGCATCCATCTGGAAATAAATGCAGTAAGCGGACTTAGCCGGCCAGAAACCAGCCGGTAATCGCCAGCCGGTCGGCCCCGGCCCAGGGCGTCACCAGACTGACCGTGTGCGACTGCGGCACGCGGAACAGCGACAGCGTATTCCAGTACGGCACGAAGGTCTCCACCAAGCGATCGGCATCATCGTGGAACTGCAGCAGGCCGCCCCAGTCGCTGTCCCAGTTTTTGCTCAGGTTGATAACGAATGCGCACACCCGGTTCTCGCTGTCCTCGCGGTCCTGGTGCCGGGTCAGGAACTGGCCGGGGCGGTAACGCGTGCCCTGCGCGCTGACCCGGCTGATGGTCGGCTCGCCGCTCAGCCGGCGCGCGAACATCAGGAACTCGGGCGCGTTCAGGAACTCCAGCACGGCGTGCAGCAGGTTCGGCGTCCAGCCCTCTTTCATCGCGCGTACGATCATGTAGCTGTCGTAGGAAAACTGGAATTCGGATTTGGCACGCACATACGCCTTGTGCAGCAAGGCCTGTCGGGCAGACTCATCCATGGCCGCATAGCTTGCGGCATCCAGGGTATGCGACACGCCGTCGGAGCGCTCGGCCAGGGCGAAGGGGATGTCGTCACGCAGACAGGCATGCAGGGCTTCGGCGGCATCGGGCTGCAGGAAATCGGGAATCTGCACGCGTGTGTGCTGCACCAGCCGCTGCCGGTAGCGGTTCAGATCGATGGCGTTGTTGATCATGGCTCAGTACCCGGCAGCCTGCCCGTCTTTGCGGCTTTCGCTGGCGCCGATGTACATGCCGGTTTCCGGATCGCGGGCGATGGCCTGGTAGCCGCCGTAAGGACCGTCGGCGTATTCGATGCGATGGCCCTTGCGCATCAGCGCCTGCACGCTGGCGTACGGGAACTGCGATTCCAGATTGACGGTTCCGCCGTCGCTCATCGGCGTGTTCTGGCCGGCCGGTTCGGTCGAGCCGTCGTGCTGGATGCGCGGCGCATCACCGGCTTCCTGCAGGTTCATGCCGAAGTCGACCAGATTCATCACGATCTGCACATGGCCCTGCGGCTGCATGGCGCCGCCCATCAGTCCGAAGCTGATCCAGGGCCGGTCGTTCTTGGTGATGAAGGCCGGAATGATGGTGTGGAACGGACGCTTGTTGGGCGCGAAACTGTTGGCGTGGCCGGGCTTGAGCACGAACTGCTCGCCGCGGTCCTGCAGGATGAAGCCCAGCCCGGGCGGCGCCATGCCCGAACCCATGCCGCGGTAATTGGACTGGATCAGACTGACCATCATGCCGTCGGCATCGGCGGTGGTCATGTAGATGGTGTCGCCGTGCTGCAGTTTGGCGCCGGCATCCACGGCCTTCATCGCCTTGGCCGGATCGATCAGGCGCGCACGCTCGCGGGCGTAGTCCTTCGACAGCAGCCGGGTCAGCGGGGTTTTCGCGAAGTCCGGATCGGCATACAGCGCGGCGCGGTCGGCGAAGGCCAGCTTCTTGGCTTCCACGAACGCATGGATGTGTTCCGGCGAGCCGAAGGCGATCTTGGAGAAATCGGTGAGCTCGAGGATATTGAGCATCTGCAGCGCGGCCAGACCCTGCCCGTTCGGCGGCAGCTCCCACACGCGCACGCCGCGGTAGGTGGTGGAAATCGGCTCGACCCACTCGCCGCGGTGATTGGCCAGATCCTCGACCGACAGGAAGCCGCCTTGGCCTTGGATGTAATCGGCGATGGTTTTGGCGATCGGGCCTTTATAGAACGCATCGGCGCCGCCGTCAGCAATGGCCTGCAGGGTGTTGGCCAGATTCGGATTTTTCCAGACCTGGCCTTTCACCGGCGCTTTGCCGTTAACGGTGAACTGCTCGGTGAAGCCGGGGTATTGGCCGAGGCGCGGCACGGCGATGTTCCAGTAATAGGCGATGGTTTCGGCCACCGGGTGGCCCTCACGCGCGTAGCGGATGGCCGGCGCCAGATCCTGCGCCAGCGGCTGCTTGCCGAACCGGGCATGCAGATCGGACCAGCCGCGCACGGTGCCCGGCACGGTCACCGGCAACGGGCCGTAACTCGGAATGTCTTTATAGCCCTTGGCCTGGAACCATTCCAGCGTGAGTTTGCCGGGCGAGCGCCCGGAGCCGTTGTAGCCGTAGAGCTGTTTGGTTTTCGGATCCCAGACGATGGCGAACAGATCGCCGCCGACACCGTTGCCGGTCGGCTCCATCAGGCCGAGCGCGGCATTGGCGGCGATGGCGGCATCGACCGCGCTGCCGCCCTGTTTCATCACGTCCAGCGCGATCTGGGTGGCCAGCGGGTGCGAAGTGGCGGCCATCGCGTGCGGCGCGTACACTTCCGAGCGGGTGGCGAAGGATTTCGAGGCGATGCGGTCGCCGGCGGCGGCCGGCACGGCCAGTGCCGCGACGAACATCCCCAGTACAAGTGATTTTTGGCACAATGTCATAACAACTCCGGTGGTGGCCATGGCCCAGATCAATCCGATTTTCAGCGTTCCGTTCGCCTTCGACCGATTGGATGATTGTGCCAGTTTAAATCAGGCCCTGCGCGAATTGTTCCTGCGCCGCGAAGCCCAGGGCCCGCGCTTCGCCAATCCCAATCCGTACACGCCGCGCAACAAGGAGCTGTTCGAAAGCAATTTCGACCTGTTCAGCTGGCCGGAAGCCTGCATCGCCGAGCTGCGCGAATTCTGCCTGTCGCGCATCGCGCAGACCGTGGCCGAGCTCAACCGCTACGATGCGGCGCGCATGGCGCGCCTGCAGATCGTCACCGATGCCTGGTTCCATGTCACCCGCCGCGGCGGTTTCTTCGGCGTGCACAACCATCCGATGGCCTCCTGGTCGGCGGTGTACTGCGTCAGCGCCGGCGAACACGATGCCGATCAGCCCGATTCGGGCCGGCTCAGCTTCATCAACCCGCTGGCGCAGATGTATCTGGATGCCGGAAACGCCCAGCAGATTTCGCCGTTCCAGCTCGGCAACCACGCCTTCGACCTGCAGCCGGGCATGCTGGTGATCTTCCCGTCCTGGGTGCAGCATCAGGTTATGCCGTTTTACGGCGAGGGCGAGCGCATCACCGTGGCCATGAACTGCGCGATGCATTTCCGCTGAGTCATGAGCGCGGCCTGGCATCTGTATCTGCTGGAATGCCGCAGCGCCGGCGGCACCAGCCTGTATGCCGGCATCACCACCGATCTGGACCGGCGCTACGCCGAGCACGCGGCCGGCACCGGCGCCCGCTATACACGCGCGCACCCGCCGATCCGCCTGTTGGCCGCGCGCGCGTATCCGGACCGCTCCAGTGCCTCCAAAGCCGAGGCGGCCCTGAAAAAACTGCCGCGCGCCCGCAAGCCGGCGTTTTTCAGTCCGTGAAACCGGCACGGATGTGCAGTACACTCCGAATCACGCCCGCACCGACCGCCGCCCGATGACCGACACCGCCGTCCGCACCCTCGATAAGCAACGCGCCGAATTCAAACGCAACCGGTTTCTGGCCATGCCCCTGGCCGGCCTGCTGGTGTGGACCCTGCTGCTGATTCCCGGCTGGCTGCTGCCGTTGCCGCAGGCCATGCTGGCCCTGTTCATCGGCACCGGCTGCATCGCCTATGTCGGCATGGCGCTGTCGAAACTCACCGGCGAGGATTTCCTCGACAAGACCCGACCGAAGAATGATTTCCAGGCCCTGTTCTTCCACGGCATGGCTCAGGCCGTGCTGGTGTATGCCATCGTGATTCCGCTGGCCATCCTCGAGCCGCGCGCCGCGCCGATGGGCGTCGGCATTCTCGCCGGGCTGATGTGGATTCCGTTTTCCTGGATTGTGCAGCATCCGATCGGCTGGTGGCATGCCGGCGTGCGTACCGTGCTCATCTGCGCCTCGTGGTTTGTTTGGCCGGATGCGCAATACGTAGTGGTGCCGCTGATCGTGATCGGCTGCTATCTGTTCACCATTCCGGTGCTGGAAGCGCGTTGGCGCCGGGCAAACGCCGCGCATGGCTGAAGCGGCAACACACCGGTTACTCCTCGCCGGCACAGTGCTGGTGCTGGCGCTGTTGCTGTGGTCCGGCATCCAGCCCTTTGACCGCGCCACCTGGATCATGGAAACCCTGCCGGCCATGATCGTGCTGCCCTTGCTGTGGGCCACGCGCCGCCGCTTTCCGCTCACGCCGCTTCTCTACGCCCTGGTTTTCCTGCACTGCGCGGTGCTGATCGTCGGCGGCGCCTACACCTATGCCCGGGTGCCGGCCGGATTCGCGGTTCAGGACTGGTTCGATCTGGCGCGCAATCCGTATGACAAACTCGGCCACTTCATGCAGGGTTTCGTGCCGGCACTGGCGGCACGCGAGTTGTTCATCCGCCTGCGCGTGGTCAACGGCAACCTCTGGCTGTCCGTTCTGTCGGTGTGCGTGGTGATGACGGTCAGTGCCCTGTACGAATTGCTCGAATGGGCCGCGGCGCTGGCCATGGGCCAAGGCGCCGATGAATTCCTCGGCACCCAGGGCGATGTCTGGGATACGCAGTCCGATATGTTCTTCGCCTTGATCGGCGCCATCACCGCACTGGTGGTATTGCGTCGCCGGCACAACCGCCAGCTGCGCACGCTGGCCAACGCTTCGGGAGATCCGCATGGCCTTCAATGATCTGTTGATCGATAAAAACCTGGACATCGCGGTCATCCAGAACCGTTTGAACGTGGCCGGCCTGGCGCTGACCGCGCTGTTCTTCTCCGGCAGTTTTTCCATCGCCCTGCATGCGCTCAACAACCGCGGCGGCGCCGATTTCCGGGTCGAGTTCGCACAGGTCGAAGGTCCGCTGGTGCTGGGCGTGCTGTTCGGCATCGCGGCCATCTGCGGCCTGCTGCTGTGCCAGCAGCTGTCGCGCCCCAGCCATCACTGGTTCACCTCCTCGCGCTGGTGGTTCGCGGTGTCCAACATCTGGCTGTACTTCACCCTGTCGCAGGCGATGAGCGCCGGGCTGTCGGAAATGATTTCCGGCATCTCGATGTTCCATCCGCTGGTCAGCCAGTCGATGGCGGTACTGGCCACGCCGTTGTGGTGGCTGCTGCTGTTCATCGCACCGATCCATCTGATCAAGCGCGCCCGCGATGTGTTCGATGCCGCCGAAGCGCGCATGCTGGGCGTGGTGTACACGGTCTCGGTGCTGATCATTCTGGCGCTGAACGCGGAAGTGTTCCTGGTGCGCGGCGCCGAACGCTTCAGTATCGGCAGCTTCCTGTACAACTTCGCCCTGCAGATCGTGCAGCCGATGACCTGGCCGAATCCCTGGCAGCCGATGTAAGCCCTGCGCGCGGCGGGCATCTTGATTTAATGCGCCGAATCGCCTACGGTGATGGCAGAGAGAGCTGCACCATAATCACAACAACAACGTGAACACCATCCGATGTCATTGCCTTCCGCCGTGCCGATCCGTCTTTTGTTGCTTGTCATCCTGACAGCCGTCCTGCCTTCGTTTAGCGCGGCCGCAAACGGAAAAGCCCTGTATGCGCCGTGCAGCGCCTGTCATGCCCCCAATGGCGGCGGCAACCGTGCGCTCGGCGCTCCGAATATCGCCGGCCTGGATGCCGGCTATGTGGCCAAACAGCTGGAGGATTTCAGTGCCGGCCGGCGCGGCGCGCACAAATCCGACACCTATGGCGCGCAGATGAAGGCCGCCGCCGCTACCCTGAAAACACCGGCCGACCGTCAGGCCGTGGCGATGTTTGTGGCCGGGCTGGCACGGACCACCCCGCCGCCGGCGCCGAAAACCGCCGCCAACATGGGCAACGGCAAAACCCAGTTCAATGCCCTGTGCAGCGCCTGCCACAATGCCAGCGGCAAAGGCAATCCTGCGCTGGGCGCGCCGCGTCTGGCCGGCACCGATCCGGTCTACCTGGCCCGTCAACTGCGCAATTTCCGCAGCGGGGTGCGCGGCACGCATCCGGCCGACAAAATGGGCAAACAGATGGCGGCAATCAGCAAGATGCTGCCGAACGATGACGCCGAGCGCGATGTCATCGCCTACATCCAGACCTTGAAGCCCTGATATGCCGCAGGTGCTGACCGGCCTCGTTTTCGCGCTCCTGCTGGTTTCATCCGGCAATGCCGCTGAAAGCCCTGCGCCGATCCGCCTGGCCACGCATTGCCCGCCCAGCTTCGCGCTGGACGCCGGCGTCTGCCGTCTGGTCACGCCCTACCGGCAATATGCCTCCCTGCAGAATGCCGGCGTCGGCGGCCTGAAAACCGGACTGCCGAAATTCCGCGACGGCTTCCGTCCGCAGCAGATCGATCTGGGCCGTTACCTGTTCTTTGATCCCGTGCTGTCCGGCAACGGCCGCATGGCCTGCGCCAGCTGCCATCAGCCCGAAAAGGGCTTTTCCGACGGCCTGCCGCGCAGCCGCGGCATCGATGGCAAACCGCTGCAACGGGCCGCGCCCAGCCTGTGGAATGTCGGCCTGCTCGGCCGGTTTTTCTGGGACGGCCGCGCGCGTTCGCTGGAAGAACAGATGCAAGGGCCGCTGTACGATGCGCGTGAAATGGGCAATACCCGCGAGGGTCTGCTGCGGCGCATGAACGCACTGCCCGCCTACCGGCGCCTGTTCGCCGAGGCCTTCCCGGGCCAAGCCGGCGGCATCCAGGCGGCGCAGATCTACACCGCCCTGGCCGCCTTCGAGTCCAGTCTGATTTCGCTCAACAGCCGCTATGATCTCTACGCCCAGGGCCTGCACGATGCGCTCACGCCGCGCGAGATCGAAGGCATGAACGTGTTCCGCTCGTTCGTGGCGCGCTGCGCCGAATGCCATACGCCGCCGCTGTTCACCAACCAGCAAATCGCGGTCATCGGCATGCCGGAACCCAAAGGCCTGGCTTTCGATGCCGGTGCCGGTCCGGTCAGCGGCGAGCCGACCCTGCGCGGCGGATTCAAGGTGCCGAGCCTGCGCAACATCGCCCTGACCGCGCCCTACAGTCACAGCGGCGGCTTTGCCGATCTGCGCAGCACCGTGCAGTTCTACACCCAGGGGCGCGGCCACGCCGTGCCGCCCGGCGAGAAGCTGACCCTGCACTGGCACATCTGGGAACCGAAACTGAGCGCGCGCGAGGTCGACCGCGTGGTCGATTTCCTCGGTGCGCTGACCGACCAGTCGTTCCGTCCGGAACGGCCCACGCGCCTGCCGTCTTCGGGCGCACCACCGGCGGAACACGCCAAATGATTCCATCCACTTTTCCCCGCGGGAGCATCCCATGAAAAAAATCCTATTGGCCCTCGGCGCGCTGGCCGCATCCGCCGGTCTCGGTTATTTCGGCGCGCGTCAGTTCGCCGCCGACGGCACGCCGGCGGCCGCCGCGAGCTCGGAAAGCAGCCTGAGCGCGGCCGCCGGACGCGCCAGCAATGACGGCGGTGCGGCACTGCGCACCGCAGCCCAGACGGGCGCCGTGCTGGTAGTCAAGGACGGCGAGTCGATCCAGGCCGCGGTCGGCAAGGCCAAGCCCGGCGACACCATCCAGGTGATGCCCGGCACCTACCGGGAAACCGTGTTCATCGACAAGGACAACATCGCCATCGTCGGCGTGATCAAGGACGGCGACTGGCCGGTGATGGACGGCGAGCGCAAGCTCAACGACGCCATCCTGTATTCCGGCAACGGCATCCGCATCGAGAACATGAAGATCATCCACTTCAAGGGCAATGCCATCATGGGCCAGTCCGGCAACAATTTCGTGATCCGGCACAACTGGATCGTGGACACCGGCGTGTACGGCATCTTCCCGGAATTCGCCAAGAACGGCCTGATCGAATACAACGTGGTCACCGGCATCGAGGACGCCGCCATCTACGTCGGCATGTCCGACAACATCCAGGTCTCGCACAATGAAGTCTACGCCAGCGTGGCCGGCATCGAGATCGAAAACAGCCGGCATGCCATCGTCGAGAACAACATGGTGTACGACAATGCCGGCGGCATCCTGACCTTCATCACCCCGGGCCTGCCGATCAAGACCACTTTCGACGTGATCATCCGCGACAACTTCGTGGTCGGCAACAACCACAAGAACTTCGGCGCGCCCGGCTCGATCGTGTCCGGCGTGCCCAGTGGCACCGGCATCATCGTGATGGCGGCCGATGACGTGCAGATCGAGAACAACGTGATCCGCGACAACAAGAACGCCGGCATCATCGTGGCCGACCACAAATCCTTCGCCAACATCACCATCGATCCGGAAGCCGACCCCAGTCCGGACCGGGTCTCGATCTACCGCAACCTGTTCGCCAACAACGGCTACGATCCGATTTCCGACGTCAAGGCGCTGATGGCGCTGAACCTGACCCGTAAGGGCCCGGATGTGGTCGCGGTCGGCGACGGTCGTGAAAACTGCATCGTCAACCGCGGCGCGGTGAAAACCCTGAATCTGGGCAGCTGGGGCGACTGCACGAAGACCACCAGCATGGAAACCGTCAGCTACCTGCTGGCCACGCCCGTTCCGCCGCGTGCCAACGGTCCGGCCGAACAGGCCGAAGCCGGCAAGCGCCTGTATTCGGCGGTCTGCGCCGGCTGCCACGCCTACAACGCGCGCATGATCGGTCCACCGACCCAGATCCTGCAGGTGATGTACGCCGACAACCCGCAGGGCATTGCCGATTACATCGCCAACCCGGTCAAGAAGCGCGAAGATTTCCCGGCCATGCCGCCGCAGAGCCACCTGAGTCCGGAACACCGGCTGGCGGTCGCCAAATACATGCTGGAAGTGAAGAACTGACCCCGCGCCAACAACCTTAATCACACCGTCAATAATAAAACCATCAAGGGAGAGCACACATGGCCGTTAGCAAAAACCGCATGCCACACCGGAACCCGCTGTACCTGTCGCTACTGCTGGCATTCGCCGCCACCGGCGCCAGCGCGCAGGACGCCGCCGCACCGCCCGCCGATGAGGCCGGCGTCCTCGACAAGGTCGTGGTGACCGCGCAGGGCCGCGAACAGGAGCTCAAGGACGTGCCGATCGCGGTCACCGTCATCGACGCCGATGTCATCGATCAGCTGGCGGCCACCAATCTCGGCGATCTGGACGGCTTCATTCCCGGCCTGGAAATGTCCAGCAGCAGCATCACCCAGCCGCGCTATGCCATCCGCGGCATCAGCACCGGCGACTTCGGCGTCGGCACCGATTCGGCGGCCGGCGTCTACATCGACGGCGTGTACGCCGCCCGTTCCGGCGGCGCCATGCTGGCGTTCAACGACATCGAGCGCATCGAAGTGCTGAAAGGCCCGCAGGGCACCCTGTTCGGCCGCAACACCGCCGCCGGCGCGGTGTCCATCATCACCCGCAAGCCGGGCAAGGAATCGGAAGGCCAGGCCAGCATCCGCGTCGGCAGCGACGGACTGCTCGGTCTTTACGGCCTGTACAACCTGCCGGTCACCGACAGCAGCGCGCTGCGGGTCAGCTTCGCTTCCAACGAAAGCGATGGCTGGCTGAAGGACGATGCCACCGGAAAAATGCTGAACAATGAAAGCAACTGGGCGACAAAGATTGCCTGGCGCACCAGCTTCGGCAACGGCACCGTGCTTGATCTGAGCTGGGACCACGAAGAAGTGGACCAGCTGGCACGGCCGGTCATCGGCATCGTGCCGCTGAACCCGTATCCGTATCCGGCGCCCTATCCGGCCGATCCGGACACCTATCTCGACCCGTTCACCGCACCGGTCTACAACGACGTGGTCGGCAACAGCGAATCGCGCGTGTTCAATGGCGTCACCCTGCAGCTGTACCACGGTTTCGAATGGGCCAGCATGACCTACAGCGCGGCCTTCCGCGGTTTCGACACGGTCAACCGCGAAGACGAAGACGGCACCAACCGCATCAATCTGTATCTGGATACCGCCAACGTCGAGGACAACAGCAGCTATTACCAGGAAATCAAATTCAACGGCGTCACCGGTGCCGTCGATTGGGTGGCCGGCGCCAGCTGGTATTCGGAGAACGCCAAGCAGTCGAGCTATGTCAACGCCTATACCGACTCGATCGATACCCTGTACTACAACCTGATCGGCTTCCCGCTGTTCACGGTGCTGGAGCAGACTTTGATCGGCTACGGCGTGCCGGCCTCGGTGCTGGGCGAGACCTGGTCGGAACCCATGCACAACACCGGCGACTTCAGGGCGGCCGCGGTGTTCGGCGATGCCATCTGGCACGTCAATGACCGCCTGAACCTGACCTTCGGCCTGCGCTATACCCGCGACGAGAAGACCTTCAGCTGGTTCAATGGGCCGCGCGAAGCACCGGGTCTGGACCAGACCCTGGCCTTCCTGGCCTCGCCGCTGGCCGGCAACTTCCTGCAACTGTTCTACGCCCAGCTCGACACGATCGATCCGCAGCTGAAATACCTGTACACCAGCGACGTGATCTTCAACTACGCCGCCTTCCCGGGCGTGGAAGGCCAGAAGATCACCAAGAAAAAAAGCTGGAGCGACATCAGCCCGCGCCTGGTGGTCGATTACCGCCTGAATGACGAGGTCATGCTCTGGGGCTCGTACACCAACGGCTACAAGGCAGGCGGCTTCAACAGCGTCGAGATCAATTCGCAGTTCGAGAACGAAGACGTCGACAATCTGGAAATCGGCATGAAGGGCTCCTGGGACGATCTGGGCCTGAGCGTGAACACATCGGTGTTCCATTACGTGTACAACGACAAGCAGTCGATCCGGCTCGACACCAACAATTCCACCGGCGTTCCGCAGTACCTGGTCGACAGCAGCGACGAGGAAGCCCTGGGCTGGGACCTGCAGGTGCTCTGGCAGGCCACCGACGGCCTCGGCCTGATGTTCAGCAGCCAGTACATCGACCAGACCTACAAGAAATACATCACCTCCGACGGCGATGATCTGTCCGGCCAGCCGACCGGTCTGCCGGTCTGGTCGTTCGCGGCCGGCGGCCGTTACGTCTGGAATTTCGGCGATGCCTCGAAACTGGAGCTCAGCCTGATGCACTCCTACCGGGACGGCAGCCGCTGCAACTCGGCCTCGCAGAGCCAGGGCACCTGCCAGGTCAGCCCGAACTTCACCGTCGGCGAAGACCAGAACAAGACCGATGCCCGCCTGCAATGGAGTGCGCCGGAAGACCGTTGGTCGGCCGGGGTGTACGTGAAGAACCTGTTCGACAACCAGTACATCGGCGGCGTCGGCGGACTGACCCGCGATGTGTTCGGCACCACGCACACCACGCTGAGCGAGCCGCGCCAGTACGGGGTCGAATTCCGCGTCAAATTCTGAGCCACCATGCACTGACGAAAAACCCCGCTTCGGCGGGGTTTTTTGTCACACAATGGAATGCGCCGATCAGCGGATCAGGCCGCTCTTGCGCAGTCCATCGGCATTGGCCTTCAGGATTTCGCGGATGGCCGCCTGACTGCTCTGCGGATTGAAGCTCTGGCTCTTCGAAGACCACACCAGCTTGGCGGTGGCGACGTCGAACACGCGGGTGTCGGCCTGGGCGATCACCTTGTTGGTCTTGGTGATCGACTCGCCTTCATAGGCGGCTTTCCAGCCGTTGTCCCAGTAGCCGTACAGGCCGGTATCGGCCTGCTGGCGGTAGACGCCGGCGGCTTTGTAATCCAGCTGCGGGGTCAGGCCGTCGAAGTGCAGCACCAGCACATAATCGATGGCGTTGCGCTTGAGCTGGAAACGGGTCGCTTCCGAGTCGGTCAGCATTTCGCGCTCGGGCAAGACGTCCACACCCAGCACCGCGCCGGGCACCAGCGCGGCCATTTCGGTTTCCACTTCGCGGCGTTTGGCGGCGTCCTTGTCCTGGAACACCACCAGCACTTTCTTGCCGGGCGTCAGGGTCACCGAGGGATCGGACCAGCTCGATTGCAGCTGGGTGCCTTTGGTCGGGCCGGAGGAGGCGCAGGCGGCCAGGGTCAGGGCCGAAGCCAAGAGCAGAATGCCGGGGAGACGCATGGGAAGTTCCTGATTCATGGGGGATTCGGCCCATTATAGCGCCAAGCCCGCTGCCGGCGTCGGCCCCGGGGACACAAGCCCGGCGGGCCGTCCTGTTATAATTTAGAGTCTTTACTCACCGGCTCGGCCATGTCTTCGACCTCCCCGCTCTCTCCCGGCATCGACCGGGACTATACCCTCGACCACAAATACAGCCGCCAGCAGGGCCGCATTTACCTGTCCGGCGTGCAGGCGTTGGTGCGCCTGCCGCTGATGCAGCAGATGCGCGACCGCGCCGCCGGGGTCAACAGCGCCGGCTTCATCTCCGGCTACCGCGGCTCGCCGCTGGGCGGCTTCGATCTGGAACTGTGGAAAGCGAAAAAGCATCTGGCCGATTCCAACATCGTGTTCACGCCCGGCTTGAACGAGGACCTGGGCGCGACCATGGTCTGGGGCACGCAGCAAACTAATTTGTTTGAAGGCGCCAAGTACGACGGCGTGTTTTCCATGTGGTACGGCAAGGGCCCGGGCGTGGACCGCTGCGGTGACGTGTTCAAGCACGGCAATGCCGCCGGCACCTCGCCGCTGGGCGGCGTGCTGGCGCTGGCCGCCGACGACCATGCCTGCCGCAGCTCGACCCTGCCGCACGGTTCGGAACTGGAGTTCGTGTCGGCGATGATGCCGGTGCTGAATCCGGCCGGCGTGCAGGACATTCTCGACATGGGTCTGCTCGGCTGGGCCATGAGCCGCTTCACCGGACGCTGGGTCGGTTTCAAGACCATCGCCGAAACCGTGGAGTCCTCGGCTTCGGTCAATGTCGATCCGCACCAGCTCGACATCATCATTCCCGACGACTTCGCGCTGCCCGCCGGCGGCCTGAACATCCGCTGGCCGGATCCGCCGCTGGATCAGGAAATGCGCCTGCACCAATACGCCGTGGCCGCGGCGCAGGCCTTTGC
>NZ_JAPDUI010000051.1 GCF_025980345.1 Arenimonas sp. GDDSR-1
GCGAGAGACCGTTCGTATTTCCTGCCCGATCAGCTGCACCCGAACCCGAAAGGCCAGATCAAGCTGCGCGACCATGTCTGGCCGGTGCTGAAACCCCTGCTCTAAGCGCGGTCAGTTACTTCCCGTTATCCGCGCCGAAGATGGTGCGGATCAGCGCGCCCTGGCTCTGGGTATCGAGTTCGCCGATGGCGCCCATCATCTGCACCATGGTCCGGCACTTCTGGATGTCGGGCACGTCCTTGTTGTTGAAGTTGGCCAGACCCACCGCCGAGTCCTTGCCGTATTTGGCCATCATGATGTTGAGCATTTCGATGGTGATGCGCTGGGTTTCGGCTTCATCCAGAATCCGTTCCGGTCCGGTATTGCCGGCGCGCATGACCCGGCCCGTGGTGATCATCATCCCGTCGTAGAATTTCGGGCCGAGCGTGGCTTCCAGTTTGGCATTGTCGCTGTCGCTGACTGCGGTTTTGTTGTTTGAACTCAGGAAGGTCTTGCAGGTCGCCTCATCGTTGGCACCGACGCTCAGAATCTGGGTCAATACGTTCATGAACGCGATGGCACTGTCATCGTCGGTGCGGCGCAGATACGGATTGATGCCGTCCAGCAGGATCTCGCCGCTGATGCTCAGCACGAAATTCGGCGTCTGCGCGGTTTTCGGTTTGACCGCCGAATACAGACGAAGGCGGTTCAGCCAGTCGCGGCGGAAGTTGGGATTGTCTTCGGTGGCGATGCGCAGCGCCTCGTACTGCGCGGTCAGGGCATCCATCTTCTTCTCGTAGAGTGCGGTTTCCGCGGCATTGGCGGCCGAAACCGGGGCGGCCGGCGGCATCGGCGGTGCCGGCGAGACGGCCGGTACGGCGGCATGCAGCAGAGCGGGTGCGGACAGGCCGATGGCGGCGGCCAGAAAAATGGATTTGTTCATCGAAGGATCCCCTGAGAGTGGCTTCTATTGAAACAGAAATGCCCGGATTTGTGGGCGTGCGCTGGGCATTAAATCAGCAGGCCGCTTATTTGGACTTATGCGCCAGCGTATGCGCATGCGCTTCCCAATTGCTGCCGTCGAACGGCACGATGCGTAAATTTTCCGGTGGGGCATCCAAGCAACGCAGGTTCACGTCCACGCCGTCCGGATTCGAACGCGGAATGTAGAACGGCTTGATGCCGCAGATGCGGCAGAAATAGTGTTTGGCCACGCCGGTATTGAAGGTGTAGAGGCTGAGTTCGACTTCGCCCTGCAGCAGCCGGAACGCCGCGGCCGGCACAATCAGATGCAGAAAACCGCTCATCCGGCAGATCGAACAGTTGCAGTCTTCAGCCTCGGGCGCATCCGGCACATCGACCTCGAAGCGTACCGCACCGCAATGGCAACCTCCGGCATGGATCATGTCATTGTCCGAAATAAATGCGCATCAGTTGCGTGCGCAGCTCCGGCGGCTGTTCCGCAATCGTGTCCAGCAGGCGGTACACGCCCCGGCAGCGCAGTGCCGGAGCGCTGTTGTCATTCTGCAGGCGTTCCAGGTCATCCAGGCCTTCACGGCCAAAGCGTTCGCCCATGCGCGCGGCGATGCGCTGGGTGAACTGCTGGCCTTGGCTGTCCGGCAGGGTGCGGGGTGCTTTGCCCTGGGCGCTGCCGACAACCTGGAACAGTGCCGTTTCCAGGCCCGGAAGCATGGTCTTGTAGGGGCTCCGCAGCAGCCAGGGCGTCCGGCCGTTTTCATCCAGCCGCGCCGTTGGCGTATTGAGCAGGATGCCGCACAAGGGGGCATCGGTCTGCGCCAGCGCCATCAGCCGGCGCTGCTGCACCAGCAATGCATCCACGCCGGCATCATCGCTTCGGCTGAGATAGGCGGCGCTGGCATTCAGGGCCAGCGCTGCGGCAATAGCGCGGCCTGCGGCCGGTGCGTTGCGGCCGCCGTTGACGGCGATATATTGCCGGATCTGTTCGCGCCAATTGAGCAGATAAGCGTCCTGCTGTTCGGCCAGCAGTCCATATACCGGTTGCCGTCCTCGGATTTCCGCCACCAGTGCATCCGCCTGACGGCGCAGATCCTCCGGGCTGGCGGCATCGGCGCCCTGGCCCATCGGCAAGATCAGCACTACGAAGGAAAACAGCAGTCGGTATTTCATCAGCGGATACGTCGGCGGATCTGCCCGGGGTCGATGCTTGCCACGATACCATCTTCACGCGGCACCGGATCCTGCGCGGGCCGGAACGCCATGGCGCTGATCACTTCCCAGCTGCTGGCGATACGGCCGTCGCGGACCGGATAAGCGGCGTTGATGGCCTGCCATCGGCTTTTGCCGGCCAAACCGCGCGGCCGCTGCGGCCGGGCGTCGGTCGCACCGATGGCCTGAAGCTCCTGCATCAGCGCGCGCAGATCGGGATAATGCATGGTGTACAGTTCGCGCTCGAGCACGCTGTTGCGGAATCCCGCACCCTGCATGGCATCGCCGACCTGCTGGATGGCGGCGAACGGCGATACCGGCGGCGCTTCACCGATACCGGCATAAGCCTCGCGCAGTTCCATCAGCGTGTCCGGTCCGAAACTGGAAAACGCGAACAGGCCGCCCGGTGCCAGCACGCGACGGATATCGCGCAGCGCGTCCGGCAACGGATGCACCCACTGCAGGCACAGGCTCGAGAAAATGAAATCGAAACTGCCGTCGCGGAACGGCAACTGCAGGGCATCGGCGCAAACGCGCTTCACCGGCCGCCAGAAGCGGGTCTGCCTCGGCACCTGGCGCAGCATCGGCAGCGCGATGTCCATGGCGATCACTTCCGCTTTCGGCCAGCGTTTTTTCAGAAGGCCCGCGGCGCGCCCGGGGCCGCTGCCGAGATCGAGGATGCGTTTCGGTGCGGTCTCGAGGTAATCGGCCTGTTCCAGCAGTCGCGCTTCCACTTCCTTCTGCAGCGCCGCTGCCGCCAGATAGGAGTCGGCAGCGCGCGCGAAGTGGCGTTTGATGCCGCGGCGGTCGAATAAATGCTCAGGCATGAACGCCCTCCGCAAAAGTTCGGAGGGCATCGGCTACTGCCGCCGGATGGGTCAGGAACGGCGCATGCCCGCCGTGCTCATCGCAGCCGTAATCGCCGCCGGCCGATTCCGCAGCCGCCTGCATGGCCAGTGGATTGACCAGGCGGTCACGGCGTCCGGCCAGCCACAGGCTCGGCACTTCCAGCCGCGGCAATTGCCCGCGCAGATCGGTGGTTTCCAGCAGATGCAGGCCTTGGCTCAATACCTGCAGATCCGGCCGGCCGAATTCGAAGGCCGTGCGCTGCAGCCGGCGCAGATCGGCGCGCAGATGTTCCGAGCCCTGCGCCTCCAGCATGAAGAAGCGGCGCAGCGTGCCGTCGTAATCCTTTGCCAGATCGGCGGCGAACTGGCGGAATACCGATGCCGGCATGCCTTGCGGCCAGTCGGATCGGGCCACGAAACTCGGACTGGCGTTCAGCAGGATGAGGCCTTTGACGTGTTCCGGAAAGGCCAAGGCTCCGTGCAGTGCGAACAGGCCGCCGAGCGACCAGCCGAGCACGTAGGCCGGGCGCTCCAGGGTCGGCAGCAGATGTTGCCAGAAGGACGGAAATTCCAGCGCCACGGTGCTGTTGCATTGACTGCCGTGTCCGGGAAGATCAATGCAACGCACCTTGAAATGCGGCTCCAGAAACGGCAGCAACGGCGCGAAGATGCCGCCGTGCATGGCCCAGCCGTGCAGCATAATGAGGTCAGGCCGATGCATGGCCGTCTCCGGTGATGCGCTGCAACGCTTCGACCAAGGCATCGATCTGTGCCACGGTATGCAGTGCGGTCAGGGTAATGCGCAGCCGTGATTTGCCCTGCGGCACGGTCGGCGGACGGATGGCACTGACCCAGAAACCGGCGGCCTGCAGCGCGGCGCTCCAGCGCAGCGCGGTTTCATTGTCGCCGGCCATCAGCGGCTGGATCGCGCTGTGCGAGTCCATCATCGGCAGCCCGGCAGCTTCAGCACGGATCCGGAAATGCCGGATGTTCTCCTGCAATCTCGCATGATGCTGCGGCTGCTGTGCCAGAAGACCGAGCGATACCGCCAGCGCCGCCGCCATCGCCGGTGCCGGCGCGGTACTGAACAGATATGGACGCGCGGTTTCCAGCAGATACTGGATGATGTCGCGCTGGGCAAGAATCAACGCGCCCTGCCCGCCCAGGGCTTTGCCGGCCGGCACCACCAGAATCGGCACGTCTTTGGCCGTCAATCCGGCGGCCTGCAGGCTACCGAGCCCGGTGGTGCCGAGTACTCCGACGCCATGCGCATCGTCGATCATCAGGGTGGCGTTATGGCGCTGCGCGATTCCGTGCAGGCCAGCAAGGTCGGCGGCATCGCCGTCCATGCTGAATACGCCATCGCTGACCAGAAACAGGGTATCGGTTTCCGCTTCCGCGCAGCGGGCCTCGGCCTGCCGCATATCGGCGTGCGGATAGCGCTTCAGGGCCGCGCCGGAAAAACGGGCGCCGTCCAGCAGGCAGGCATGGTTGTATTTGTCCTGCACGCACACGGCTTCGGCATCGAGCAGGGCCTGCAGAATGCCGATATTGGCCATGTAGCCGCTGCCGGTATACAGCGCCGCTTCGTAGCCGAACAGGGCCGCTGCCTGCCGCTCCAATTCCCGGTGCGCGGCGAAGTGGCCGGTGACCAGCGCCGAGCCGGCGCTGCCGACGCCGTCGCGCGCGGCCGCCTGTTGAAATGCAGCGACCACTTCGGGATGCTGGGCGAAACCGAGATAATCGTTGCTGGAAAAATTGACCAGCTGCATTCCGTCGCATTCCGCCAGCATGCCATTGCGCTGCGACTGCACCCGCCGGCTGCGCCGGGTATGCGCCGCATCGCGCTGTGCGGCGCGTTGGCGCAGACGTTCGATCAGGGTCATGGCTCAGGCGGCGCAGCTGTCCCCGCACAGCACATCGGCATGTACGGTCGTGCTTTGTTCTTCCACCGGCATGCCGTCGATGCCGAGTTTGGCGAACAGGGCCTGGTCGGCGGCGACATCCGGATTGCCGGTAGTCAGCAGTTTTTCGCCGTAGAAAATGGAGTTGGCGCCGGCCAGAAAACACAGGGACTGCAGTTCTTCGCTCATTTCCGCGCGCCCTGCCGACAGGCGCACGACCGAGGCCGGCATCAGGATGCGGGCGGCGGCGATGGTGCGCACGAACTCGAAGGCATCGAGCAGGGTAGTGCCATGCAGCGGCGTGCCTTCCACCTGCACCAGGCGGTTGATCGGCACCGAACCCGGATGCTCCGGCAGATTGGCCAGGGTCTGCAGCAGGGCCGCGCGTTGTTCGCGTGATTCGCCCATGCCGACGATGCCGCCGCAGCAGGTTTTCAGGCCGGCTTCACGGACATGTTCGAGCGTGTCCAGACGGTCCTGGTAGTCGCGTGTCTTGATGATGTCGGCGTATTCGTCCGGACCGGTGTCGAGGTTGTGGTTGTAGTAATCGAGGCCGGCCTCTTTCAGACGTTTGGCCTGATCGGCGTTGAGCATGCCCAGCGTGGCGCAGGCTTCCAGGCCCATCGCACGCACGCCCTGGACCATCGCCGCCACATTTTCCAGATCGCGGTCCTTCGGGCTGCGCCAGGCCGCGCCCATGCAGAAGCGGGTCGCGCCGGCCGCCTTGGCCTGCGCGGCCTTGGCCAGGACGTCATCCACTGCCATCAATTTATGGGCTTTCAGACCGGTGTTGTAGCGCGCGGCCTGCGGGCAGTAGGCGCAGTCTTCCGGGCAGCCGCCGGTTTTGATCGACAGCAGCGTGGACACCTGCACCTGATTCGGATTGAAATGCGCGCGGTGCACATTCCCGGCGCGGTGCATCAGTTCGGCGAACGGCAGGCTCATCAGGGCGAGCACTTCCGCGCGGGTGTAGTCATGTCGGATGACAGCGGTCATGGATTGATTCCGATAGTAATGAGGGACGGGGTAAAGCAACCTGTACAGGATACCCCAGCCCGTCAACCCAACGCCAATGAATCTTGTTGACCAAATAGGCAAGCTCCTGAATTACGGATTGTTTCCGCCGATCTGCCGGCTGTGCGGCAATGCCGGCCTGCCGGATTGGGATCTGTGTCTGCATTGCCATCGGGTTCTGCCCCGCCGGCCGGCGCCCAAGCTGTTCGGGGAGGGTTTGGTACTGGCCGGTTTCGATTACAGCACGCCGATCGATGGCCTGATCCGGCATTTCAAATTCCATGGCCAGCTCGATGCCGGCCATCTGCTGGCACGCCTGTGCGAGCCGGTGTTCGAGGACAGCCGGCCCATGGCCTTGGTCCCGGTGCCCTTGCACCTCCGCCGGCTGCGCCAGCGCGGCTTCAACCAATCGCTTGAGTTGGCCCGTTACTGGGGTCGGCGCCGCGCCTTGCCGGTTCTGTCCGGGGCATTGGTGCGCCATCGGGAAACCGCAGTGCAATCGTCATTGTCCGCGGCAGAGCGCGAAACGAATGTGCAGGGTGCTTTCCGGATTGAACAGCCCTTGCCGGCGCATGTGGCGCTGGTCGACGACGTGTTCACCACCGGCGCCACCTGCGGCGCGGCGCGGGATGCCCTGCTTGCGGCCGGCGTAAAGCGCGTGGATGTCTGGTGTCTGGCGCGCGTGCCCTGAGGCCTGCCGAAACGAAAAGGGCGGCCGAAGCCGCCCTTGGTCAGCGCATGGACTGATTACTGACGGCGGATCGGTCCTTTGTTTTGTGCATCGGAATCATACCAGCTGCTTTCGTTCTGGATGCGCGGATCGCCCTGGATGGTGTAGGTGATGAAGCCGACCTTGAACACCAGGGCGCCGTCGCTGAGCTTGGCGGCGACCGGCTTGCCGTTGACGGTTACTTTGTTGTTCTTGTCGATACGGATGGTGGCAACGAGCTGTTTGGTCTGCGCATTCTTGGCAACCCAGGTTCCGGCGTACGTGGAAGCTGCCGCTGCCGGCGCGGCGGTGCCGAACCCGGCCTTGGCATTTTCGGCCTTGGTCTTGTTGATGTCGCAGCCCTGCAGTTCGCTGGCCTGGGTGCAACCCGAGCGCTCCAGCTTCTTGGCATAGGCCGGATCGATGGCCTGTGCGGCGGTGCTCGCCAGCAGCAGGGCGGCAGCGAGAATCAGTTGGTTTTTCATGATGGAAGTTCCCTTGAATATGGTGAGAGGCGGCGGTTCCGGCTCGACCGGTCAGGCATCGGTGTTCCTGAGCGCTTAGCCGCACCTATAAGATGACACAAAATATGTTAAATCAGTGTCAATACGAAGCCGATGAACACCAGCAGGCCGACCCATTGGTTGCTCAGGAAGGCGCGGAAACAGTCCTCCCGGTGGCGCAGGGCCGCGATCTTGAATTGCCAGAGAATCACCACGCCGGCCAGGGCCACGCAGATGAAATACGGCAGACTGAAATGGTATTGCCGGCCGAGCAGTACCAGGCTCGTTAAAAAACCGGCCTGCATCAGGCCAATGGCAAGCAGATCCATGTCGCCGAGGAAAATGGCCAACGACCTGGCGCCGGCTTTCAGGTCGTCCTCGCGGTCGACCATGGCATACCATGTGTCGTAGGCCGTGGTCCACAGCAGATTGGCCAGAAACAGCAGCCAGGCGCCTTGCGGAATCCGGCCTTGCACCGCCGCAAAGGCCATCGGAATGCCCCAGCCGAACGCGACGCCGAGATAGACCTGCGGAAAATAGGTGTGCCGTTTCAGATACGGATAGGTCGCGGCCAGCACCGCTCCGACGAGACTGAGCCCAATGGTGAGCGTGTTGGTCAGCAGCACCAGTCCGAATGCGGCCAGCATCATCAGCACGAAGGCGGCCAGCGCTTCACGCCCGCTGAGGGCGCCGCGCGCCAAGGGCCGGCTCCGTGTGCGCTCTACTTGGGGATCCAGCCAACGGTCCGCATAGTCGTTGATGATGCAGCCGGCCGAGCGGGTGAGCCAGACCCCCGCCGCGAAAATCAGCAGCAGTTCCGTCGGCGGAAACCCTTCGGCGGCCAGCCACAAGGCCCACAGGGTCGGCCACAGCAGCAACAAGGTGCCGACCGGACGGTCACCGCGGATCAATTGCCAATAGGCTCTGGCTTTCGGGGTGTGCGGCGATGCGTCAGGGTTCATGCCAATAGTGTAACGGATGCCCGGCTTGCTTTTGCCGGCGCCATTGCTGATGATGGAACAAATCCGTGCGCGCTGCCATGTCCGATATCGAAATCCCCGAATCCTTCCAAGACCGGCCGTATGCCGCGCGCCATTTCCGGCACATTGCGCGGTGGGCGCGGCAGAGCGCTCCGTTTTACCGGAATTTTCTTGCCGGCGGCGGCGTGCCGCCGCTGCTGACCCGCGAAATCCTGCAGGCCCACAACGACGCGCTGCTGGACGGACGTCCGGTTACCGGCAAAACTTCGGGCGCGACCTCGGTGCCGGTGCGCGTGCATTGGGGTGCGCCGCGCAGCCGCCTGGATCTGAAGGACAATCTGGCCTATGCCGGCTGGTACGGCGGCGTACTGGAACACGTGAAGATCGTGGCCTTGAGCGCGCATGAAAAGAAGGACAACAGTTTCGAGGTCGCCAGTCCGGTAACGGAACAGCTTGCGTTTTTGCACGAACGCATTCACCGGCACGGCGCGAAATCGCTGATCAGCTACCCGACCAACCTCGTGCAGCTGGCCGTGCATCTGCAGCAGAGCGGACAGACGGTTCCCGAACTGGAGCGGCTGGTGTGCATGTCGGAACTGTTCGAGCCCAGTCAGGAGGCCTGCATTGCCGCAGTGTTTCCGAATGCCCGCATTGCCGCCACCTATTCCTGCACCGAAACCGGCATGATCGCGGGACGCTGCCCGCACAATCCGGACAACTACCACATCATGGCGCACAAGCTCGGGGTCGAGTTCCTGAATGCCGGGGGCCGGCCCTGCAAGGAAGGCGAAGTCGGCCAGATCGTGATTACCGATTACTTCAACCGCGCGATGCCGTTCATCCGCTATGCCATCGGCGATCTGGCGGCGCCGGTGCACTGCGATTGCGGAAAAATCGATCTGCCGGCGCTGACCCGGTTGCTCGGCAAGCAGCGCGGCCTGCTGCGCCATCCGGACGGGCATTATGTGTTCAGTACCGAACTCTCGCCGCATATCCGGGATTCCGTCGAAGTCCGTCAGTACCAGGTCATTCAGGAGCGTCCCGCCCGTTTCCTGTTGCGGGTGATCGCCCGTGATGGCGCCGATGCGGCGGCATTCGAATCCCGCATGCGGGAATTGTTCGCGGCGCATTTCGGCGCCGGTACCGAAATGGCGTTCGACTGGTGCACGGAAATTCCGCGTCTGCCCGGCGGCAAATACATGGAATTCGTCGGCCTGAAGGATCCGGCATGAGTGCGGTCTGGATTCCGGAAACCTTCCGCGACCGGCCCTATGCCGCCGCGCACTTCGCGCGCATCGTGCAGTGGGCGCAAACCCATCATCCGTTCTACCGGCGCTTCCATACCGACATTACCCGGCCGCTTCCGGTGATCACCCGGGCCATGGTGCAGGAACACAATGATCTGCTGCTGAACGGCCACCCCGGACTTGGACATACCTCCGGATCCACCTCGATGCCGGTGCGGGTGTCCTGGCAGCCGGGGCGCGGCACGCTTGAAGCCGAGGACACGGCGCGCCTGATCCGTTGGTATGGCGGGCCGATGGTGCATATGAAGATTGTGGCGCTGGCCACCCATGTCGCCAACGACCACACCCTGGAAGTCGATTCGCCGCTTGATGTGCAGATCGCCTTCATCAAGGACCAGCATGCACGGCGCGGCGCGGTCTCGCTGATTTCCTATCCGACCAATCTCGAGCGCCTGTGCCGGCATCTGCTCGAGCGCGGCGAAACCCTGCCGTTCATCCGCCGAATCACCGCCATGTCGGAAGCCTACGATGAGCACATGGACGACCTGCTGCGGCAGGCCTTTCCGAACGCCGTGCCGATCGTCACCTACAGTTCGGTTGAACTCGGCATGATCGCCCTGCGCTGTCCGCACAATCCCGACAACTACCACATCATGGCGCACAAACTCGGGGTCGAGATTCTCGACGCCGCCGGCAATGCCTGTCCGCCGGGCGCGCCTGGGCAGGTGGTGGTCACCGACTACTTCAACCAACACAGCACACTGATCCGCTATGCGCTCGGCGATCTGGCCGAGAACGCGGTGTGCGACTGCGGCCGCATCGGTCTGCCGGCCATCACACGCATCGCCGGCAAGATGCGCGGTCTGCTGCGCCGGGCCGACGGCAGCCAGATGTTGTTCACCAGCCTGTCGTCCAGCTTCCGGGATTCCCCGGAAATCCGCCAGTTCCAGGTGCTGCAGGAGCAGATCCACCGATTCACCATCCGTGCGGTGCCGCGCGGAACGCCGGATCTTGCCCCGTTCGAAGCGCGCATCCGTGCCCGTTTCATCGCCGAGTTCGGGCCGGAAACGCAATTGGCGTTCAATTATATGGACAGCATTCCGCGATCGCCCGGCGGCAAGTATTTCGCAGCCATCTGCGCCATTCCCGGGGTGACCCTATGAGCGGAGTCGTCGAATACCCGCGCGAAGCCATCGCCTTGGCCTTGGCCGAAGCGCCAACGCTGTGCACCGGCAATCCGTTCGGGGATTGCAGCTGGTATCACGCCAGTTGGCCGGTACTGAAAGGACTTGGCGTGTTCGTCAGCCTGAAATCGGACGACGATTTCCTGTTGCCGCAGCTGAAAGCCGCCCTTGCCGGCGGTGCCCGCCGGATTCTGATTTCAGGGACCGCCGATGCCGGCATGCTGGCGCGCATCGCCGCCTGCCGGGATGCCGCCCCGGACGGCCTGGACATCACCGTGCTGGACTGCTGCCCGACGCCGCTGGCCTTGTGCCGTCAGTATGCGGCGCTTGCCGGATTGCCGCTCCGTACCGTTCAGGCCGATATTCTTGCTTATCAGGAAGCGGGAGGCGGCTACGATCTGATCTGCACCCATTCGTTCCTGACCTTTTTCGATGCCGGGCAACGCCTGCAGCTGGTCAGCCGGTGGCACGAGTTGCTTAAGCCCGGGGGAGCGGTCATGACCGCGCAACGGGTGCGGCCCGATGAAACGGCATTGATTACCCGCTATCCGCCGGAAGAAGTGCATGCGCTGCAGGACAAGGCCGAGCGAATGGCCCGCCAAAACGGATCCGCGCTAGGTGTGGATGCGGATCTGGCGCGACACAGCGCCTGGCTTTACGGTGCCCACCATCAGACGCATCTGATTGCCGACGCCGCCGAACTGCGTGCGCCCTTTGATGCCGCAGGTTTCAATCTTCTGCATTTCGCCCCGCCGCCGGATGATGCGCCGGTGGCCGATGTGCCCGGGGCTCCGGGTAATGCCCAAGCCGTGCGTTGGCGGATTTTTGCGCAAAAAGTGGGCTAAATGAGAGATACCTCACGTTTTGGAGGGTCCCGCAGTAAAAAAGTTCCGCGCATTTTTTGACCTGAATCAAGTACGTCCCTCCCGACGGATAAAAATTATCCACAGGAAAACACTGATTTGACGCATGTTTCACGAAAATGTGTGAAACAAATCACAAAAAGGGATGAAAAATCATCCTTGACATTCAGGTTTGTGAAATAACATATCAGAATAAGCTTATTGACATCGGCATTCATGGGGCGTTCACTGTACGGGCAAAGTACCCGTTTCCCCGTTTTGTGGGCAGGGGTGCCGGCGAAATTTCCGTGGTGTTTTTCAGGGATGTCAACGAATTGGTCACAATTCCGCTGTAGTTTCTGAAGCGCACCGCACGACTGTTCAACCGAATTCATTTTCACCTAAGGGGATGCACCCATGACACGCAAGTCAAAAGCCCGTTACAACCTGAACCGTACCTACAAAGTCAGCCAGACCGTCAAAGCGCTGCGACGCGCGCTTGCGCTGGGCTTGGCCACCGCGGTAGTTGCGCCGGCGGCACAGGCGGGCACCTGCATCAGCGTCATCAATGACGTGTTCTGCTTCGGCGACTTCGGTGACGACACGCTGGATTCTTGGACTTCGGGTGAGTTGGCGGTCTATGACACCTTCGATCCTGCAACTGTCGAAATGGATGGTTCCATCTACACCGACAATACCGAGGGCATGGTGGTCTGGAACAATAACGATTTGACTTTCATCAATGATGGTTTCGTGATTGTCAATGACAGCGGCGCTCAATACAACAGTTACAACAGGGTCGGCGTTTACGCCGAGTCCTTCCAAGGCGATGTGTCCTTCGAGAATACCGGTGTGATTGCTGTCGTTGAAGACAGTGGTAACTGGGGGTCGAGCTTCACAGTCGGTGCCCGGATTGAGGCAGCACAGGACATTACCGTCACCAATAGCAGTTTCATCGCTTCGGACAACGACGGCGGCTTCTCCGCCGGCCTGCAGGCCGTATCCTACGGCGGTGGCAGCATCAGCATCACCAACAGTGCCACCGGCGACATCGGCGCTGAAGCCAATAATTTCGGTAATGCTGTTGCGCTGGGTGTTTACGGCGGTGGCGGCACCATTACTGTTTCCAACGCGGGCGACATCGGCGCCTCCGCTGTTGATGATTACGGCTCTGCATTCGGTGTACGCACCTTTAATGGTAACACCACCATCACCGCCAGCGGCACCAGCGAAATCAATGTGCAAGGCTACGATGCATTCGGTATCTCTGCCACCGTATACGGCGGACAAACCGTTGACATCAGCAACGCCGGCCTGATTGAAACCGATGCTTTTGATGACGCCTATGGTATCCGCGTGAGTCAATCCGGCTACGGCAACGTCAGTGTGACCAACTCTGGAACCATCGACAGTTATACGGCCAATGACTGGGCGGCTGGTATTTCCGTGTATGCCAACACTGGCGATGTGACGGTAACCAATAGTCAATACGGCACGATCTTGGTCGATGGTGGCCAGGATTCAGCGGGTATCAGCGTGCGCTCCGATACCGGCGATGTCACCGTCAGCAATGCCGGAAGTATCTACAGCACCTCCAGCTATGCCTATGGCATTTACATCTACGGCGCCGACAACAACACCATCACCGTCACCAATTCCGGTGAAATCAATTCCGACGGAGGCACCAATGCCGTCGGCATCGACATTCAAGGCGATGGCATCACCGTCGACGTCACCAACACCGGCGACATCTACGCCAACGACGGCAGCCGTTACAACATCGGTATCCGGATCGATGCCACCAACAATGGTCCGACCAGCTACGGCTCGATTACCGTCAGCAATACCGGCGGCCGGATTGAGGCAGGCAAATACAGCGGCGGCAGCTATGGGGCCGCGATCGGCATCGAAACCTTCGCCAACGGCGATATCACCGTCACCAACAGCGGCTCCGATGCCCTGGGTTACGGAAGCATTGTCGCCGTCTCGGATGACAGCGGCCGCGCCACCGGCATCAGCGCCTATTCCGAAAACGGCAATATCAGCATCAGCAACACCGGCGGCAAATACGCCGGCGTGGTTGCCTCCTCCGGTTTTGATGTGTCCCCTTACGGCTTTGCCGAAGCGGTCGCCATCG
>NZ_JAPDUI010000014.1 GCF_025980345.1 Arenimonas sp. GDDSR-1
GAGTTGACCAAGCCGATTTTGGTGTTGAGGCCGGAATAGACGAAGAACACCGGCAGCAGCAGCGCCACCGTCAGCGGATACATCAACCGGTGCAGTTCCGCGCTGAACTTGCCGCGTGGCATGGCGATGCCCATGATGAAGGCGCCGAACACGGCGTAGATCTGGATGTAATCGGTGAACCAGGCGCCGAGCATCACCAGCATCAGGGTGAAAACGAAAGCATCCGGGCTGATCAGGCCGGTACGCTCGGTCTGTTCACCCAGCGGCCGCAGCAGCCTGCGGACCAGGGTCAGCGTGACGATGGCGAACACCACGCCGCCGCCGATGGCCAGCAAGGCGATGCTGAAGTCGTCCTGGAAGCTGGCCAGTACCACCGCCAGCACGCACCAGGCCGCCACATCATCCAGACTGCCGGCCGCCAGGGCCAGCGTGCCGAGCGAGGTTTTGCTCAGACCCTGTTCGAAGATGATGCGTGCCAGCATCGGAAACGCGGTGATGGCCATGGCCGCACCCATGAACAGAATGGCTTCCAGGCTTGAGGTTTTGGCGGCGAACAGGGCCGGATCATCGGCGATGAAATACGCCAGCAGGCCGCCGAGCGCAAACGGCGCGGCAATACCGGCGATGGAAATGCTGGCGGCGCTTTTGATGCGTTTGCGGATGAGATCGACATCGAACTCGACCCCGATCAGGAACATGTACAGCACCAGACCGAGCTGCGCGACCGAAAACAGGATGGGTTTGGACTCGGCCGGAAACAGATAGGCCGAAAATTCCGGAAACAGCCAGCCCAGCAACGAGGGGCCCATCAGCACGCCCGCGATCATTTCACTGACCACGCGCGACTGCCCGATTTTCATGAACACCCAGGCGGTCGCCCGGCATACGGCCAGGATGAAGGCCATCTGCAGGAAAAACAGTACGGAAAGATCGAAAGGCGTCATGGTTTAGGGTCCGTTATTACATCGGCATCGGCGGGGCTTTGCAGTTCTTGGCGATGAATTCCTCGTGGGTCGGCATCAGGTTGACCACGCCGTGCATCACTTCTTTCACGTTCTTGATCATCTTCTCGATCAGTTCTTCCGACTTGGCATCGACCAGCGGGTGGTAGCCCTGCGGCGTGATGCCCTGGCCGAACATGACCTGGAACCAGCTGACCTCGGTGAACAGTTCGTTGTTGAGCCGGTAGATGCGGCCGTTGCTGCGGAACAGATCCATCTTCTGCTGCAGGCTGTCCGGGATCGGCATGTTGCGTACGTAGTTCCAGAACGGCGTGTCGTCGCGCTTGGTGGCTTTGTAATGCAGGATGATGAAATCGCGTATCTGCTCGAATTCCACCGTCGACTGGCGGTTGAATTCATCGATGTCGGTCGCGTTGAAGCCGGAATCCGGGAAGAACGACACCAGGCGCGAAATGCCTTTCTGGATGAGATGGATCGAGGTCGATTCCAGCGGCTCCATGAAACCGGAGGACAGGCCGATGGCGACCACGTTCTTGTTCCAGAACTTCTTGCGCTTGCCGGTCACGAAGCGCAGCGGCCGCGGGCTGCCCAAGGCCTTGCCGTCGAGGTTGGCCATCAGCACCGAAGCCGCTTCATCATCGCTGATGTAGTCGCTGCAGTAGACGTGGCCGTTGCCGGTGCGGTGCTGCAGCGGAATGCGCCATTGCCAGCCCGCGCCGTGCGCGGTCGAGCGCGTGTAGGGCGTCAGCGGCGACACCGATTCGCAGGGCACCGCCAGTGCGCGGTTCATCGGCAACCACTCGCTCCAGTCATCGTAGCCGGTGTGCAGGGTTTCCTCGATCAGCAGGCTGCGCCAGCCGGAGCAGTCGATGAACAGGTCGGCATCGTGTACGGTACCGCTTTCGAGCGTGACCGAGGTGATGAAACCGGATTCCGGATGCTGCTGCACCGAGGCGATCTTGCCTTCGGTGCGCAGCACGCCCTTGCCTTCGGCATAGCCGCGAAGGTACTTCGCATACAGACCGGCATCGAAGTGGAAGGCATGGCCGAGATCCTTCAGCGGCGAGTTCGGAATATCGTGCTGGGCGCGCAGGAACTTGTTGTGCTCGCAGGCCAGCAGGTTCAGCGAATAATCCTCGATGCGGTCGGCCTTGCCGGCCTGATGCATCTTCAGCCAGTAATGGTGGAAGTCGATCATGCCGGTGCTCTGGCCCATGCCGCCGAAGCCGTGGATGTAACGCTCGCCAAGGCCGCCCCAGTTGCGGAATTCGATGCCGAGCTTGAAGCTGGCCTGGGTGGCCTTGATGAAATCGGTTTCGTCGATGCCCAGCGCCGAATTGAAATTGATGATCGGCGGAATGGTGGCTTCGCCGACGCCGACCGTGCCGATGTCGTCGGATTCGATCAGTTCAATGGCGAATTTGCCATTCAGGGCTTGGGAAAGGAAGGAGGCGGCCATCCAGCCGGCGGTACCGCCGCCGACGATGATGACTTTCCGGATGCCGGGGTGGCTCATGATAGGTTCCGTTGCTCGGTTGAAAAACGCCACCATCTTAGCATTGCCCTCGGCCGCCGAGGCCGGGTCCGTCGTGAAATCCGCTATTGCCCTGACGGCCCGGAATCGGAGCTTGCCCGGTTTCCTGCCTTGGGCGTACCCTGAGCCTTCCAAGGAGCTTCTGCCATGATCCGATTGAACCTGCTCGTAGTCGTGCTGTCGCTGCTGTTGGCCTTGCCGCGCCCCGTTTCTGCCGAGGCCACGCCGGTACCGACGACTTCCATCGGCAGCATCCAGAGGCTGGCCGCATTTCCATCCGTGCATGTTCCCGCGCGTGATGTGGATGTCTGGCTGCCGCCGGGCTATTCCGAAAAAACGAAATATGCCGTTCTGTACATGCAGGACGGCCAGATGCTGTTCGATGCCGGCATCACCTGGAACAAACAGGAATGGCAGGCCGATGAAATCGCCGCCCGGCTGATGGCCGAGGGCAAGGTCCGACCGTTCATCATCGTCGGTGTGCACAACGGCGGTCCCCGCCGCCATGTCGAGTATTTCCCGCAGAAACCATTCGAGGCCCTGCCGGGTGATTTCCGCGCGCAGTTGCTGGCCATGAACCGCAATCCGCAACAGGTGCTGTTCAATGGGGATGTGGCCTCGGATGCCTACCTGAAATTCCTGGCCGAAGAGCTCAAGCCCTACATCGATACACATTTTTCGGTAAAAACCGATGCCGCGCATACCGCGGTGATGGGCTCCAGCATGGGCGGCCTGATTTCGCTGTATGCGATCTCGGAATATCCGCAGGTGTTCGGTGCGGCGGCGTGTCTGTCCACGCATTGGCCGGGCATCTTCAGCGTCGAAGGCAATCCGATACCGCAGGCCTTCTTCGATTACATGCAGGCGGCCCTGCCGGATCCGGCAACGCACCGGATTTATTTCGATCACGGCACCGGCACCCTGGACGCCCTGTATCCGCCGCTGCAGGCGCGGGCCGATGCCGTCATGCGCGCGCGCGGCTACACCGCTTCCGGTTGGCAGACACGCCGTTTCGAGGGCGCCGAACACAGCGAGAAGGCCTGGAGCGAGCGTCTCGACATTCCGCTGCAGTTCCTGTTTCCGGCCGAATAGTCCGTGTTCCGTCCCGACATCGTTCCGCAGATCCTTCCGATTCCCGGCGGCGAAGTCTGTCTGGTGTTCGATGACATCCTGCTGGAGCCCGGGCGCTGGCGCAGCCGCGCCGCAGAATTCGCCACGCAATTCGAGCCGCCGCGGCACAACGCCTATCCCGGGCGCGAGCTGAGATTGCCCGATACGGTGACGGCGGCCCTGCTGGATGTGCTGATGCCGTGGCTGGGCCGTTCTTTCGGCATCACCCGCATCATCGATGCCTACAGCCGGCTGTCGTTGGTGACTTTGCCGCCCGGACAGCTGTCGCCGGCGCAATCGCTCTGCCATCGGGACCGTCTGCAGGCCAAGCCCGGCATGCTGCCGTTGGCGTCGGTTCTGTATCTTTTCGACGAGCCCTCACTCGGCGGCACGCATTTTTTCCGGCCACGGGTGGAGGATGCGGTGCTTAACCGGCTGCTCATCGATTCGAACCGGATGGAAGCGGAGCCGTTTTTCCGGCATTACGGCCTCGCGCGCGGTTACATGACCGATTCGAATGCCTATTTCGAGAAAGTCCTGACCGTTCCCGCGCGCCCGAACCGGATGATCGTGTATCCGGGCATGCAGTTCCACAGCGGCGACATCGCGCGTCCGGAAGCCATGAGTCCCGATCCGCTGCTCGGCCGTCTGACCTTCAACGGATTCTTTTCCGGGCTGACGGTCTGATCAGGGCAGCACCAGCACCCCGGTTTCATCCAGCACTTTCACGCCGTCGGCGCGGTCGCCGCCGAAGACCATGCCACCGCCTTGCGGCGAGAGCGCCCGGTAGCCGCCGTCGTAATCCCAGGTATTCAGATACAGTTTGATGCCGGACAGCGATGCCGGATTGCCCAGCGCCTTGGCCGGAATGGTGAAGGTCAGTGTACGTGCTTGGGCATCGGCAACCACCTGCGCACCCGGACTCAGCACCGTGCCCTCGTTGTCGGCAGTGGCGCCCTCGGGACCGAACCAGGCATTCGACCAGCCGTGCGTGCGCAATCGGTAATGCCAGCGCATGCCGTCCGGCAGGCTGCCGTTCTGCTGCGGCATCAGGGTGCTGCCGCCTTCGCGCCCGGTCATCTGCAGGAAAGCGGTGACCGCCACATGATCGAAACCGTTCGGCGGATTCCAGAACTGGGTCATCCCGCGCAGCTGCAACACGATGCGCAGGGTGCTGCCCGCACGCTGCACGCGCACCGATTCGATATCGCCCTGACGGTGTTCGCCCCAGCTGATATCGTCCGGATAGCGCAGGGTGCCGCTTCGTCCATGGTCGTCATCGCGCGGATCGGTCCGCTCCAGCAGGGTCTGCCAGTTCCGGCGAACACGGAATGATTGCGGTTCGGATGCGCTGGCCGTGCTGTCCTGCCAGGCCAGGACCTGATGCGCTTCACGGGCCTCTGCCAGCGCGTCAATCGGCAGCTGCGCCTGCCAACGGCCATCGGCCGAGGGCGTCACCGTCACGGCCTGGGACAGATCGCCGTTCACGGCCAGCTGGAACGGTTCAGCGTTGCTGTTACGTCCCCGCAGATCAAGCGCATCGCCTTCAATCGTTTCCGGCAGGGCGTCGATCCGCAAGGCGGCCGGATGTTTCGGTAATGCCGCAACACGGGTTTCGGGCAGCAGAACGAGGCCGGCGCGCGCCGGCAGCACCACGGATACCCGGCCTTGGGCATCCGCACCGAGCGATTCGGGGAAGGGCGTCAGGGAAAACGCGGTCCGCCAGCGTGGCATATCCGGCCGGCCGGTATCCAGATTGTCGAGCACGTGCGGACTGTCCGCGGTGTTGAACAGCACCAGGGCATCCGCGCCGTCATGGCGCATGCGGTAGGCGAAGACGCCCGGTCCTGCGGCATTGTCCTTAAGTACTGTCGGCATGCCATGGGTGAACACCGGATTTGATTTGCGCAGGGACGTCATCGCCTGCAGGCTGCGGTAGAGCGGCGCGCGCTCATCGAAGCGGTCTTTGCCGCCCGAGCCGAAGCCGGCCTTGAACATGGCGCCACGCTGCTCGGTGAAGCCCTGCTCCGTGCCGTAATAGATGACCGGAATGCCCGGCAGGGTCATGATCATCAGCAGATTCTGCTGCAGTGCCGCCGTGCTGCCGTTGGCCAGAAAGCGGTCAACGTCGTGATTGTCGACGAAGCTGGGCATCAGGTGCGGACTTTCATGCACGCGCATCATGGTCTCGATGCGGTGGCGCATTTCACGGGTCGGGTGGCCTTTGGCGAAAATATCGATGCCGGTGCCGTACAGCGGAAAATTGATCATCGCCGGCATCAGGGCCTGGCCATCGGCGCTGCGCACGAAGGATTCGATTTTCCGGCTCTGTATTTCCTGATACGGCTTGTCGATGCCGAAGCCCTCGCCGAACACATGGAAATTCGCGCGTCCGGTGGCTTCGGCCACACGCAGGATGCCCGGCTGCGCCGGATCCTCGGCATACAGGAAATCGCGGAAGTAATCCGGCGGCACGTAAAACGCGGTATCGACCCGGAACGCATCCACGCCGGCTTCGCGGATCCAATGCCCGTAGCTGCGGCGCAGCGCTTCGCGCACGCGCGGATTCTCGGTATTCAAATCATCCAGCCCGGCCATCTGCCAATCGTGTTCCTGGGCCGGATCGGTGAAGTCGCGGATATCCGGCGTCCAGTGGTAGATGGCCTCGCGCGCCTGGCGCGGATCGCGGGCATCATTGCGCGAGAAGGGCATCTGTGACGGGCTTTGGCCCTGCGCGGTGGCCGGCTCACGGCGGTAGCCCAGGGCCGGATTCTGCGCACTCCAGCGTTTGGGGTCGTAACTGAAGTAATTGCCCATGTGGTTGACCACGATGTCCTGGACCAGATACATGCCCTGGCCGTGCAGCCGGCGCGACAGATTCTGCAGGTCGCTCAGCTGGCCATAGTGCTTGTCCACCGCCATCAGGTTCTCGGCCCAGTAGCCGTGATAGCCGCTGTATTGGGCGGTCGCGCTCCACCACTGGTTCGCGACCGGCGGCGTAATCCAGACGGCAGTAGCGCCTAAGTTTTTGATATAGCTTAATTTCTCAGTTACACCGGGCAGGTCGCCGCCGGAATAATGGCTATTGCGGGCCGGGTCGAATTCCCCCACCCCTTGATCGTTGTTCCCCGGGTTCCCGTCATTGAAGCGATCCAGCATGACGAAATAAATGATTTGCTCGCGCCAATCCGGCGACTTGACATGCAGTTCACCGGGGGTCTGTGCATTCACATTGCTTAGGCTGACCAACAGGACAAAGGCGGCGATTTTCGTGCGCAAAGGAGCTCGCTTCATAATGAATTCCGCTAGTTAATCAGAGAGTTAGATGGCAAAGAATGGCATGCAATAGATGCCCTGCGAAGCTGAATAGGCAATGAATACGTATGTATTTAGTGTTAATACTTTATAAATTCTGCAATCATTTTAACCGTTCGTTAATAAAAAACGGGTATGCCGTCCGGCGTAACCCGTTGCGATTGCCGCAACACATTCAACCACATTTGCTGTTATATGGAGAGGGATAATGGTACTTAAGCGCAACATGCTCAGCGTTGCATTGATGTCGGCCACCATGCTGTTGGTGGGAACCGCGAATGCCCAGGAAGCGACCGATGCCGAAAAAGCAGCGGCCAAGAAAGCGGCCGATGCCGAAACCATCGACAAGGTGACCGTCAAAGGCATCCGTCGCGGTATCGAAGACGCCATCGACACCAAACAAAGTGCTACGGGCATCGTGGAATCGGTTTCCGCCGAGGACATCGGCAAGCTGCCGGACTCTTCGATTGCCGAATCCATCGCCCGTCTGCCCGGCCTGACCGCCCAGCGTGAGCGCGGCCGTGCCACCCAGATCAACATCCGCGGTTTCGCCGGTGACTTCGCCGGCACCACCCTCAACGGCCGTGAACAGGTCAGCCTCGGCGACAACCGCGGCGTCGAGTTCGATCAATACCCGTCCGAGCTGCTCAGCGCCGTGACCGTATACAAGACCCCGGACGCCTCCCTGGTCGGCCAGGGCCTTTCGGGTACCGTCGATCTGCAGACCGTCAAGCCGCTGAGCTTCGGCGAGCGGGTCGTGGCGCTGAACTACCGTTATGATCAGAAGAAAGTCGCTGGACAGACCGAAAACGGTGGCCGCTACAGCTTCTCGTACATTGACCAGTTCATGGACAACACACTTGGCGTTGCCATCGGCTTTGCCCATATGGATTCCCCGGAACCGGGCTTCCAGAACGAGGCGTGGGGCTACGCTGACGGCCCGAGTAGCACCAAGGTGTTCGGCGGCGGCAAAGTCTACCAGTTCGATAATAACTTCCAGCGTGATGGTTTGATGGCTACCGTGCAGTTCAAGCCGACCGAATTCTACGAAACCTCCTTGGACCTGTTCTATTCCGAATTCAAGAAAACCGAAATCAAAACCGGCATGGAGTTCGGTACTGCTTGGGGTCAGGGCGTGTTGCAGCCTGGCTATGTTGTCAACGGCAATGGCACCATCACCGATAGCACCTGGACCAACGTCAAGCCGGTGTTGCGCATGGACAGCAACCCGATTAACGATGAATTGTTCTCGCTCGGCTGGAATCATAAGTTCAAAATCAATGACAACTGGTCGGTTACGGCTGATTTCTCGGCTTCGAACGCCAAACGTCACTTCGATGTACTGGAAACCTATGCTGGCTTGAAGGGTGCAGGCACTGCCACAGTCAATGTGGTGTTGGATGAAAGCGGTCAATTCAACAACTATTACTTCAACACTGACTTCAATGATCCCAATAATCTTCAGCTGATTGATGCCGGCAACTGGGGCCAAGATGGCTACTTGAAAGCATTTGAAATTCACGACGAGTTGCAATCGTTCCGTCTGGACGCGACCCGTAGCTTCGATGAGGGCTTCCTGAGCAGTGTCGAGTTTGGCTACAACTTCACTGATCGTCACAAAGAAAAGAGCTCTGATGAATACAGACTATGTCTGAGCGCCACACAGTGCGGTAATGGTTCGGCTAGCGCGGCGTTTCCGGGAAGTCCTGGTGACTTCAACTTCTCAGGCATAGATGGTCTTGCAACTTATGATGCTGTGGCTCTGTTGAACTCCGGTATATATCGCTTAGATGGCAAAAACCATCCAGATATTTCCAAAAAGAACTGGGAAGTTGATGAGCGTGTGCAGACCTTCTTCGTGCAGGCTAATATCGACACTGATTTGACAGATACTGTAACTTTGCGCGGCAATGTTGGCTTCCAGTACGTGTCGGTTGATCAAAGCTCTGCTGCAGATATGACCATTGAGGGCGCTAATGCCGGCATACCGATCAGCAATGGTGCATCCTACAGTGACTTTTTACCAAGTCTTAACCTGAGCTTCGGCTTTCCGGGAGATCAGGTTCTGCGTTTTGCAGCGGCTCGTCAGATGGCCCGTCCGCGCATGGACGACTTGCGCGCAAATCAGTCGATTGATATTCCTGACAGCGGCACTTGTGCCGGCTTGCCGACCCCCGTCTGGTGTGGCAATGCCGGTAATCCGGAGCTGAAGCCTTGGTTGGCCGATGCTTATGATCTCTCTTATGAAAAGTACTTCACCACAGAGAATGATAATAAGGGTTATGTCAGCGCTGCTTATTTCTACAAAGATCTTAAGACATATATTTACCGCAAAGATATGGCTTGGGATTATTCAGGATATCCGCTGCCGCCTCCGGGCCCAGGTCAAACCGTTGGTGTGAACTATCCGAGCAGCACCATGGGCAGTATGAATATGCCAATCAACGGCGAGGGCGGGGTTCTTCAGGGCCTAGAACTTGCAGTCTCGGTTCCGCTCGACGTACTTTGGGCACCGCTTAACGGCTTTGGTATTCAGGCTGCTTACTCCGACACCAAGAGCAAGATCAGTCCGAACGGTCCGGGCAGCTCCGAGCCGTTGCCGGGTCTGTCGAAGTACGTGTCCAACGTGACTGCCTACTACGAGAACCACGGCTTCTCGATCCGCTTCAGCCAGCGCCACCGCTCGGCGTTCCGCGCTGAAACCCGCGGCTTCGGTGCCGATTTGACCTACATCAACATCAATGCCGAAACCGTGCAGGATGCCCAGATCAACTACAGTTTCAGCGAAGGCACCTTCAAGGACCTGACCCTGTACCTGCAGATGAGCAACATCGGCGACGAACCGTTCACCACCTCCGATGGCGGTGATCCGGCTGCCCGTCCGGTGCAGTACTTCGAGTACGGCCGCACCACCCTGATTGGCTTCAGCTACAAGTTCTAAACCCTTAAGCTGTTGTAAACTGCCTTTGCCGGTGCAAGCCGGCGAAGGCTTTTTTTTGCATGGAATCCGTACATGACCGACCCCCGCAGTACCGCTCTGGTCGCCGATATCGGCGGCACCAATGCCCGTTTCGCCCTGGCCGACATCCGCGCAGCGCAGCCCGTGCTGAGCCAGGCGCGTACGCTGCCGACCGCCGATTACGCGACCCTGCAGCATGCCGTCGAAAGTTATCTGTCGCAGGTCGGCGCCGCGCCGGAGCTGGCGTCGTTTGCGGTGGCCTGTCCGGTCAACGGCGATGACATCCGCCTGACCAACCGGGCCTGGGCCTTCAGCCAATCCGAACTGCAGGCCGCGCTCGGCTTCCGGGAGCAGGTGGTCATCAATGATTTCGGCGCCGCCGCGCTGGCCGCGCTGGCCATGGGTGATGATGACCGGGTCATTCTGCACGGAACGCCTGAACAACAGCGCCGCGGTCCGATCACCGTCATCGGGCCGGGCACCGGGCTGGGCGTCGCCTTGCTTGTGGGTGATGATGCCCGCGGTTGGCAGGTGGTCGAAACCGAGGGCGGCCATGTCAGCTTCGCACCGCAGGTCGAGGAAGAGCAACGCATCGCCGACTGGGTCGCCGCGCGCCATCATGGCCGCTGTTCCAATGAGCGTCTGCTGTCCGGAACCGGCCTGTCCTACATCGATGCCGTGCTCGGCGGCCGCGACAGCCTGCGTGATCCGGCGACAATCGTGGCGGCCGCGATGGAAGGCCACGATGTCATCGCGCGCCGGACGCTGGCGCGTTTCTGTTCCATTTTCGGCAGCGTGGTCGGCGACGCCGCCCTGATTCACGGCGCGAAAACCGTTTCCATCGCCGGCGGCATCATTCCGCGCTTCATTCCGTATCTGCGCGCCAGTGCATTCCGCGAACGCTTTCTGGCCAAGGGCCGGTTCGCGACCTATCTGGAATCGGTGGCGATGCATGTCATCACCCATGATGCACCGGGTCTGATCGGCGCCGCTGCAGCGCTGCGCACGCGTCTGGGGGCCTGAACCGGCAGCGGGATGGGCTATACTGGAAACCGCTGAACGGGCCGACGCGCTGCATGAAATCCAAAACCACCTCCTTCGACATCGCCTACCGCGCCGGGGTCTCCCAGTCCACGGTGTCGCGCGCGCTGCGCAACAGCCCGCTGGTGAACGAGGAAACCCGCAAGCGCATCCAGGCCATCGCCAAGGAAATGCACTATACGGTCGACAAGAACGCCTCCAATCTGCGATCCCAGCATTCCGATACCCTGGCCGTGCTGCTGTTCGAGGACCCGACCTCCGACGACTCGCAGATCAATCCGTTTTTCCTGTCGATGATCGGTTCGATTACCCGGGCCTGTTCCCAGTACGGCTACGATCTGCTGATTTCCTTCCAGCAGGCGTCGAACGACTGGCATGCCGATTTCGAAGACAGCCGCAAGGCCGACGGCATCATCCTGCTGGGTTACGGCGATTATCTGGATTACGCGCACCGGCTCAACAAGCTGGTCGAGCAGGGCACCCATTTCGTGCGCTGGGGGCCGGTCCTGCCGGTACAGCCGGGCATCACCGTCGGCTGCGACAACTATCTGGCCGGCCGCGAAATGACCGAGCACCTCCTGCTGCAGGGCCATCGCCGCATTGCCTTCCTCGGCCATGCCTCCGAGCGTTATCCCGAGTTCTTCGAGCGTTACCGCGGCTACGCCGAGGCGCTGGCGCAGGCCGGCATCACGCCCGACGCCGCGTTGCAGATCGATGCCATCACCACCGAGCAGGCCGGCCATGAAGCCATGCAGGCGCTGTTGGCACAGGGCAGAGTCTGCGATGCCGTATTCGGCGCGAGCGATCTGATCGCCATCGGCGCCATGCGCGCCATCCAGGAACACGGCCTGAAAGTGCCCGAGGACATCGCCGTGGCCGGCTTCGACAACATTCCCATGGCCAATTTCGTTTCCCCGGGCCTGACCACCGTGCTGCAGGACACCAAGCAGGCCGGCGAACTGCTGGTGAAGACCTTGATTCACCAGATCAACAACGAGCCGGTCAGCAGCTGCATGCTGCCGGCCAAGCTGGTCATCCGCCGTTCGTGCGGCGCGCTTTCCCAGCCTGAAGCCGATCCAGCGCCGTAATCAGATCCGGCGCGGTGACGGCGCCATCGAACAGCAGCACTTCCACGCCGTGTGCCGGCACTTCGGTTTTCAGCCGCGGCTTGGCCGCATCGATGCGCAGGCTGTTGCCGCTGATGGCGGAACGCCATTCGCCGCCCTGCAGCATGTGCCGGAGGTCGAATCGCGCCGGGGCGTCGCCTTTGTTCAACAGCACCAAAGCCGTCTGGTTTACGCCACCGTGCTGGTAAACACGCAGAAACGCGGCGCGCTCGCCTTTGAGCAGAAGGTTGAGCTGCAGCCCCTGCTGCAGGGCCGGTGATTCGCGGCGGACGTTCGCAATGCGCTGCAGGGCCAGATAGATCGGATGATTCAGGCCGGCATCAATGCGCGCCTGGCCGTAGTAGTTGCGGTTGCCTTCGTGCTCGGCCTTGCCGCGCATGAAACCGGTTTCCGAACCGTAGTAAATCACCGGAATGCCGCGGGCGGTGAACAGCCAGTTGTGGGCATCGATGAAGCCGTTGTCGTCGGCATCCAGGCGCGGCATGTCGTGGTTGTCGTAGAAGGTCATCAGCTCATAGGGGTTCTGGTAAAGCCCTGTGTCCAGATGAAGGGCGCCGGCCAGCGTCTGGAAGCCGGCCTGTTTGCGGCCGAAAGCATCCGCCAATTTCGCCTTCAACGGGAAATCCAACACGCTGATGCCGCCGTTCTCGGTCCACGAGAATGGCGCGATCTTGCCGGCGTCGTAATCGTAGGCTTCGGCGAACAGGAAGAAGTCTGGGTGCTTGGCGCGGATGCGCCGGCTGAACTCGGCCCAGAACGTCAAAGGCATGTGCTTGATGGTATCGATGCGGAAGGCATCGGCGCCCTGGTCGATCCACTGCAGATAGGCGCCGCTCAGATAATCCATCACCGCCGGGTTGGTTTCATTCAGATCCGACAGCTGCACCATTTCGGTTTTGGCATTGTAGAAGCGGTGCAGCGGGTTGTTGGCCGGATCGAGCTTCGCCGCCGGAAGGTTCTGGTGGTCGGCCACGAGCGTTCCGTTCTTGTCGAAGATCTGCCCGTATTTCGGCTGCGGCGCCGGCATGCCGAACGCCGGCGAGCCGTGGTTGGCCACGATGTCGAGCACGGTGTGGATGCCGCGTTCGGACAGTTCATGGTTGAGCATGCCGAAATCCAGATCCTTGCTCGGCAGGTGTTCGTCGACCACATAGAAATTACTGCCCCAGTAGCCGTGATAGCCGGTCTTGCCCTTGTCCTGGAACATGCCTTTCCACTGCACGGCATCGCCGCCGGTAAACGCTTCATCGGGATTGTCGACGATCGGCGTCAGCCAGAGGGCATCGAAGCCCATTTCCTTAATGTAGTCGGCGTTGTTTTCGATGCCCTTGAAATCGCCGCCCAGATAGCCGATGTTGTCGCTTTCGCCGTCCGGCGCACCGGCAACGGGCCGGTCGAAACTCCGGGTGGCCGGATCGGGCCCGCCCTGATCGCGTTGGTCGTTGCTTTTGTCGCCGTTGACGAAGCGGTCCGTCATCAGGAAGTACACGGCGCGTTTGGCAAACGGTTCCAGCGTGCCGTAATAATCGGCTGCACCGGCCGTGCCGGCCAGCGACAGCAGCAGTGCCGCAGCGAGCAGACGGCGGCGCATCTCAGTGACCGCCGCCGTGCACGGCATGGCTTTCACCGGCGCTGTCCTGTACGAAATACACCAGCAGTCCGCCGATGATCAGCGACAGGCCGGCGACGGTCATCGCATTGATGGCCTGCGGGCCGATCAGGCGGTACGCGGCATTGACGCCGCCGAGCGCGGCGGCGATCTGCGGCAGCACGATGAACATGTTGAACAGGCCCATCATGACGCCCATTTTCTTCGGATCAACCGCGCCCGACAGCAGCGCATACGGCATCGACAGGATGCTGGCCCAGGCCACGCCGATCAGCGCGAACGACCACTTCAATTGCGACGGGTCGTTGATGTAGAACATCGACAGGAAGCCGATGCCGCCGAGCGTCAGCGACAGGAAGTGCACCAGACGGCAGTTCAGGCGGAAGCGCGCGGCGTAGAAGCTCAGCAGCAGGGCGACCGCCATCGAGGACAGACCGTACACGCCCATGGCCGAACCGACCTGATCGGCGGCACTCTGGTAGGCCGCATTCGCAACCTGGAAGGCCTGTGCCTGCGCGGCCACGGCCATGTCGAACGCCGCCGGATCCGGTGCCGGTGCTTTGAATACGTGTTCGGTCAGGGCCGGCGTGGCCAGACTCCACATGGTGAAGAATGCGAACCAGCTGAAAAACTGCACCAACCCGAGCTTCAGCATCTGGGGCGGCATGTGCCGCACATGGTGCAGGATTTCACCGACAAGATTTCCCTTGGCCGATTCATCGCGGAAACGCGCCAGATCGTCCGGCGGGTATTCGTCGGTGGTGAAAACGGTAATCAGCACGCTGGCCAGGAAAACGAAGGCGCCGATGGCAAAGGCGATCTTGACCGAATCCGGAACCACGCCGGGGCCGGCTTCGTTGGAAACGCCCATCTGGTTCACCAGCCAGGGCAGATTGCTGGCCACCCAGGTGCCGATGCCGATGATCAGGGTCTGCAGCACGAAACCGTAGGAGCGCTGCTGTTCGGGGAGCTTGTCGGCCACCAGAGCGCGGAACGGTTCCATGCTGATGTTGATCGAGGCATCGAGGATCCACAGGAAACCGGCGGCCATCCACAGCGCCGAGGAATAAGGCATGAAGAACAGCGCGATCGAACTGAGCACCGCGCCGATCAGGAAGTACGGGCGTCGGCGGCCGAAGCGCGGATGCCAGGTGCGGTCGCTCAGGTAGCCGATGATCGGCTGTACCATCAGGCCGGTCAGCGGCGCCGCGATCCAGAGCAGCGGCAGCGCATCCTTGTCGGCGCCGAGAGTCTGGAAGATGCGCGACATGAAGCCGCCCTGCAGTGCGAAGCCGAACTGGATGCCGAGGAAGCCGAACGACATGTTCCAGATCTGCCAAAACGATAAACGCGGTTGTGCGGCCATGCCACCCTCTCTCTGTGTATTTTTATGGTTGATGCAATCGTACTTGCATTCGTATGTTTTTCATACCCTACCCGAAGCGCGTGCTGTCATCGGACGGCGGCGAACCTGAATACGTATGCACGCGCGTGTGATGCACACGGCCATGAAAAACCCCGCCGAAGCGGGGTTGTTCATGGCTGTTGCCGGAGTGCGATCAGAACGTTTTGCGGATGCCGATGCTGATGCTGTCGTTATCCTGCGTGTCGTTGCCGGTGCGGGCACGGTAGCTGATGTAGCCGTCGAAACCTTCACCGAAGCTCATGCTGGCACCGACGTTCCAGTCGATATAGCTGTCATCGCTCGGGGCGAAACCCGGCAGGCTGAAGTTGGCCGGCAGGTTGGCGGTGCCGCCGCGGACGAAAACCTGGTCGGTATTGCTTTCATTGGTCCAGGCCACGCGGGCGAACGGCTTGAAGCTGTCGAATGTGCCGGAGAACTGGTAACCGACCGAGGTCAGGTTGCTGTCGCGGTTGAAGGAATCGAAGCGCATGGCGGTGCTGTCGGAACCTTCAACATAACCTTCGACATCGGACTGGGTGGTTTCGAGGCCGGCGAACGGGCCGTGGGTGAAGCTGTCGCCCTTGAACACATAGCCCACTTCCAGGGTGCCGGATTGCTGGCTGATGGCCGTGCTGCCGGTTTCCTTGCGGACGCTGGCCTGCAGGTCGATATTGCGGGTGATGTCCATGTCGGTGCTGCCGCCGCTCAGGCCGATGCGTCCGTACAGGCCATTCACTTCGTATTGGCCGAACACGCCGAACAGGATGCTGCTGCCGTCGAAGGAGCCCATGCTGCCGGCATTGGCCGAGCCGTTGCCGATGGTGGCGGCGACGCCGAAGGTGGCGTTCTCGCTCATGCGGTAGGTGGCACCGACATTCAGGTTGGTTGAATCACCGTCAAGCGCCGGCGTATAAATCGAGCCATCGATGTTCTGCTGACCGAACTGCACCGAGGTGAAGCCGCGCACTTTGCCGACTTCACTGCCGGCGGCCCATTCCGAATCCAGCGCATCGCTAATCGCAGTGTTGTGTGCGAAAACCGACTGCATGGCAACTTCCGGCGCCAGCGAGACCACGCCCGGGGCGCTGAGGGTGGCATACACCACATTGGCCAGCAATTGGTGGGCACCGCCGGTCGGATGGATCGGGTCGGCGAACAGGTAGCTGGTGTTGGTGCCCGCCGCATAGGTCCAGGCTGCACCTGAACCCGAAGGTCCGCAGGCGCCGGCTGTCGGTGCACCGCCAACGCCGGGGCCGGTGGTGCAGGCCATGCCGGTGACATTGGTGAAGCCGAAGGCGCCCGGATTGGCACGCACTTCATTGATGATGGCATAGGTATCGATTGCGACGACGCCGTCATAGTTGGCGGACAGCGCGGTCAGTGCGCCGGTGAAATTCAGGTTGTAGATGGCGGTCAGTGCCGATGCGCCGGCCTGGTTCGGGCCGCCGAGGTTGGCGGGCGTCACGCCCAGATCCGGCAGGTTGAACAGCACAACGGTTTGCGCGCCGTTCTGCAGCAGGGCGCCGGCCAATCCGACCGTCACCTGCGCCGATTGACCGGCGTAAGCCTGTGCAGCGCCGGCAGAAATGCCCGAGCCGGTCAGGATGTCGTTGGCGCCGGCCCACAGGGTGTAGACCTTATTGGGGTCGAGCTGGCCGCCATTGGCGACGATATAGTTGGTGACCTGGCTCTGAACGGACGGGAACGGCAGGTAGCAGTTGAACGCACCGGCCAGGGTTACCGTGCCGTTGTTCATGGCGCAGGCGCCGGCAAAGGCGTAGTTGCTGCCCCCGGCAAGGCTATTATTCTGGGTACCAGCGCCAAGCAGAAGCGACAGGTACTGAGAATGCGTTGAATCGGGATTGGTGGTCCAGCTGTTGCCGAGGGCCGTTGCAGCATTGCCGTCAGCGGCGGCGGTATTGCCGGCATCGGTCAGGCTGTCACCGAAGCTGACCACTTGCGTGAACTGCTGGGCTTGGGCCGCACCGCTGGCGGTGATGGCGAGGGCGAGCGCAACGGAAAGATGGGATAAACGCATGGAGTGTCTCTCTCTAGATGGATGTGTGTTCCAGTGTGACCCGCGTTGGCTGATCAGAATCAGTCCGGCACGGCCCATACCCACGCGCATTGACGCCGGGCAGTGAGCCTACATTAATACAATATTTACATCGTGGCTAGTGTAAAAGCCCTAATTTCCGGCATTTTCCTGCCGCAGGCGGCTCTGGCGCCGGTGCCGGAAGCGCCGGGCTTCATAGCGCCCCAACACCCACAAGCCGTGCAGCAGCAGAGCGGTGAGCAGGCCCAGCACCAGTCCGCCCAGGATCAAGGCCAGGGCGCCATCCAACACCGGGTGCCGGGGCGGCAGCTGCAACAGACGGGCCATCCCGCTTCCGAGGCCATAGGCGGCCAGATAGATCGGCCCGGCCGTCAGGGGGTTGGTGATCATCTGCAGGCCGATCATCAGAGTCAGATTGGCGCGGCCGAACCAGGCGGCGATGAAGGCAATCACGATCTGCGCCCCGTAGGTCGGCAGATATGCCAGCAGGCTGCCGAGATAGATGGCGCGCACCACCGGCGCGTCCTTGAACGACCACAGATACGGACGGCGGCGTGCGAATGCGGCAAACCGTTTCAGTATCGGGTAACGGTGGATGGTGGCCCGTCGCGGCAGCGGCTTCAGCCAGGTGCGGATGCGTCGGCGGCGCTGGCGCCAGCGCTGTTCCATCAAGCGGCGCGGCGGCGTTTTTTGAGCTGGATCAGCAGCAGGGATATCGCCGCAGGCGTCATGCCCGGAATGCGCTGGGCCTGGCCGATGGTTTCCGGCTTGACCTGGGTGAGCTTGCCCTGCAGTTCCTTGGACAGACCCGGAATGCCGGTGAAGCTGAAGTCGGCCGGGATGGCGGTATTTTCCTGATGCTTCTGCTTGGCGATGTCTTCGCTCTGACGGTTCAGGTAGCCGGCATACTTCACCGAGATCTCGATCTGTTCCGCCACCTTCGACGATGCCGCCGGCGGACCGAACCCGTCGATGGCAGTCAGGTCGGCGTAACTGACTTCCGGACGTTTGATCAGATCACGCGCGGTGCCTTCGCGGGTCAGGGCGGTGCCGGTGGCCTGCTCGAAGGCCTTGGCCAGGGCATTGCCGGGTGCAATCCACAAGGCCTGCAGGCGGGCGTTCTCCGTTTCAACCGCTTCCATTTTTTCGCTGAACAGCCGCCAGCGGCGGTCATCGACCAGACCCAGCTCGCGTCCGGCCGGCGTCAGGCGCGCATCGGCGTTGTCTTCGCGCAGCTGCAGACGGTACTCGGCGCGCGAGGTGAACATGCGGTACGGTTCGGTGGTGCCGTGCGTGATCAGGTCATCGATCAGCACGCCGATGTAGGCTTCATCGCGGCGCGGCGACCAGCGCTCACGCCCGGTGGCCGCGCGCGCGGCATTGAGGCCGGCAATCAGGCCCTGTGCGGCCGCTTCTTCGTAGCCGGTGGTGCCGTTGATCTGTCCGGCGAAGAACAGGCCGGCCACCGCCTTGGTTTCCAGCGAGGCGCCGAGCCCGCGCGGATCGAAGTAATCGTATTCGATGGCGTAACCGGGACGGGTGATGTGCGCGTTTTCGAAACCGCGGATGGAATGCACCAGCGCCAGCTGGACATCGTACGGCAGCGAGGTGGAAATGCCGTTCGGATAGATCTCGTGGGTTTCCAGGCCTTCGGGTTCGATGAAGATCTGATGCGAGGCTTTATCGGCGAAGCGCACGATCTTGTCTTCGATCGACGGACAGTAGCGCGGGCCGATGCCTTCGATCACGCCCGAATACATCGGCGAGCGGTCCAGGCCGCCGCGGATGATGTCATGCGTTCGTTCGTTGGTATGGGTGATCCAGCAACTGACCTGGGCCGGATGCTCGGTGCCGTTGGCCAAAGCGCTGAACGAAGGAATCGGCTGATCGCCGGCCTGCTCTTCAAATACCGAATAATCCAGACTGCGGCCATCGATGCGCGGCGGGGTGCCGGTTTTCAGGCGATCGACCCGGAACGGACCGTCACGCAGGCGTTCGGCCAGACGGCTGGCCGGCGGATCCCCGGCGCGGCCGCCGGCGTAATTGGTGAGCCCGACATGAATCTTGCCGGCGAGAAAGGTGCCGGCGGTGAGCACAATGGCGCGCGCATCGAACCGCAGTCCGCTTTGGGTCATCACCGCCACGGCGCGGCCGTTTTCGATGACGATGTCGTCCACGGCCTGCTGGAACAGCTGCAGATTCGGCTGCGATTCGACGGCTTTGCGGATGAAGGCTTTATACAGGGCACGGTCAGCCTGGGCACGGGTGGCGCGGACGGCCGGACCTTTGGAGGCATTGAGCATGCGCCAGTGGATGCCGGCATGATCGGCGGCGGTGGCCATGATGCCGCCGAGCGCGTCGATTTCCTTGACCAGATGGCCCTTGCCGATGCCGCCGATGGCCGGATTGCAGCTCATCGCGCCGACGGTTTCGATGTTGTGGGTGAGCAGCAGCGTGCGCGCACCGGCCCGCGCCGACGCCAAGGCGGCTTCGGTGCCGGCATGGCCGCCACCGATCACAATCACATCAAAGGCATGCGTGGAGTTCATAGGCCGCTATTTTCGCCGATTTCCGCGCAAACACCAAACCGGTGCGGCCATCGCCCGATCAGGGGTCGTTGTCGTCGTTTTTGCTGGCGCGCTCCACCCGGGCCGGACGCGGCGCCGGTTCGGGCCGCGAACGGGGTTCCGATTGCGGACGGACAGCCCGTGTCGGTGCCGCTTGGCTTGCCGCACGCGCCTGCGGTTCGCGCGCAAGGCGCTGGCTGCGCGGGTTCTGCTGCAGCATGGCGTCCCGCGGCTCCAAGGCGGCCTGATCGGCATTCCGTGCCCGCCGTGCCCGCGGGTATTCATTGACCGAAGCTGCAGTTACCGGCTCGGCCGGAACGGCGGACATCGTCGCTGCCGGTGCCACGGCTGCTGTGGCCCGACGTGGACGCGGCTGCCATCCCGGCCCCGGCCGGAGCGGCCCATCGCGGTCGACGATCGGGTAATCCGGTTTCGGCGGCTTGGGCGGCTTCGGGCCGTTGTCGTCTTTCGGCGGTTTCGGATGGTGCGGGCGATGCTCGCCGTGGTACGGGTAGTAGCCGTAGCAATTGGAATACCAGCAGCTGCCGTAAGGCGAGTAGCCGTAGTAGTACGGGCTGCCGAAAAAGAAATTGAAGCTGAAATTGAGGGTGGGCCGATACGGGCTGTAATAGTACTGGCCGTAATCGCTGTAATACGTGTTGTCGCTGCCGTAGTAGCCGTTGTCGCCGCCGCTGCTGTAGCCGTTGTTCGGCGACGAGAAATAGCCCTCATCGGCGTACTGTTCGGTTACCGTGACGCAGCCGCCCAAAGTCAGGGCAGCCAGGGCGATGATTGGAAGGCGAAGGTTCATGCGGTGATTCTCCACGATTATGGCCAGTTTAGGCCAGCGCTGTGAATAAAGGCTGAATTCAAGGACAATAGCGGCAGGAACTGCTCCCTGAAGGAATCGACATGCTGCATCAGGCCTCCGGGCGCTGGAAACTCGGGTTAATGCTGGCCTTGGTCACTGCGGCCTGCTGGGCAACCCTGCCGGTGGCCCTGAAGATGAGCCTGAGCGTGCTCGATCCGATGACCCTGACCTGGTTCCGCTTCGCGTTCGCCGCCATATTCATGGGAATGTGGCTGCTCGGCAAACGCCGGATGGCGGTCTTTGGCGCCCTGCAGCCCAAACAGTGGCGCTGGCTGCTGCTGGCTACCGTGCTGCTGATCGGCAATTACGTCGGCTATCTGCTCGGGGTGAAATACACCTCGCCCGGCAATGCCCAATTGCTGATCCAGCTGGCGCCCCTGTTGATGGCGCTCGGCGGTGTGTTCATCTTCCACGAACGTTTCGTCTGGGGGCAATGGCTGGGACTGCTGATCATCGTGCTGGGTCTGGGTCTGTTCTTCCGTGATCAGTTCGCCGGCGGTCTGGTCACCGGCCACAACTATCTGCTCGGCTCAGCCATTGTCGGTGCTGCCGCATTGTCCTGGGCGGCCTATGCCCTGATGCAGAAGCAGCTTTTGCTGAAGCTCTCCTCGCAGCATATCCTCGCGGTCATCTATCTGTTTTCGGCATTGCTGCTGTGGCCGTTCGCGCATCCTTCGGCGCTGGTCAATCTTGATGCCCTGCATTGGGCACTGCTGCTGTACTGCGCGCTGAACACACTGGTGGCTTACGGCGCTTTCGCCGAAGCCTTGGAGCATTGGCAGGCCTCCCGGGTATCGGCGGTGTTGGCCACCACACCAATGCTGTGTCTGGGCGTGGTCGCGCTGGTGCATGCATTCTGGCCCGAGGCGGTGGCCTCCGAACATGTCGGTCTGCTCGGTTTTGCCGGTGCTGTGCTGGTGGTGATGGGTTCCGCGCTCAGCAGTCTGCTCGGCCAGAAGCCGGAGGAAAAGGCATGATCGGCCACGGCGATATTCTCGCCGCCGCCGCGCGTATCGCGCCCCATGCGCTGCGCACGCCGGTGAAAACATCTGCGGTGCTGGATGCCTTGTCGGGCGCATCCTTGTTTTTCAAATGCGAAAACCTGCAGGTCGGCGGTGCATTCAAATTCCGCGGTGCGGTCAATGCGGTATTCGCTCTGGACCAAGCCGCCGCCGCACGCGGGGTCATCACGCACTCCTCCGGAAACCACGGTGCGGCGCTTGCGCGGGCCGCGAAACTGCGCGGCATCGCCGCGCATGTGGTGGTGCCCGAAGGGGCGGTGCCCTCGAAACTGGAGGCCATGCGCGCCGCCGGGGCCATCGTGCACCGCTGCGCGCCGACCCAGGCCGCGCGCGAGGCGATGACCCGCGATCTCATTGCCGAAACCGGCGCCACGCTGGTGCATCCGTATGAAGATCCGCGGGTCATGGCCGGCCAAGGCACCGCCACGCTGGAGCTGCTGGACGAAGAGCCGTCGCTGGAGGCGGTCATCGCGCCGATCGGCGGCGGCGGTTTGATTGCCGGAACCGCCATTGCACTGGATCCGGTCGATATTCCCCTGTATGGCGTGGAACCGGAAGGCGCAGCGGATACCCTGGCTTCGCTTCGGGCCAAGGAGCGCATCACCCATCTGGTGCCGGACACCATCTGCGACGGCCTGCGTGCGGTGGTCGGCGTGCCCAACTTCGCCATCATTGCCGAGCACGTACTGCAGGTGTTGACGGTATCCGATGCGCAATGCCGGAATGCCCAGGCGCTGGTGTCGGAGCATCTGGGCATGGTCATCGAGCCGAGCAGCGCCACCGTGCTGGCGGCGGTGCTGGCCAACCCGGCCCTGTTCACCGGCAGGCGGGTGGGACTGATCCTGACCGGCGGGAATGTCTGATCACTATTTCAGCATCTTTCCCGTTCAGGCCCGAATGGCGTTGACAGCCTCTATGAGGCACTGAATAATTGCCCGAGTCGTCAGGGGATTAATGCGTGTTTCAAGCAATTCTATTCACGGCGCTTTGCGCGCTGGCATCGCAGGCGATCGCTCAGGAAAACCCGCCTGTTGCTGCCGCACCGGCACTGCTGTTGCCGGCCAAAACCCCGCTGATTCTGGCGTTCGCCGATGAGGTGTCTTCCAAAACCGCGCTTAAGAACAGCGAGATCCGTTTCGTACTGGCGGAAGATCTGCGTCTCGGCGATGCGCTTGTCATTCCCAAAGATACGCCGGCCATCGGCGAGGTCGTGCATGTGCAGAAATCCGGGTTCGGCGGCCGCGGCGGTGAGCTCATCCTGGCGGCACGCTACATCCGCTTCGGCGATCAACGCATTTCCTTGCGTTCACTGAAGCCCTTGGCCGGACCGTATGCCGGAAAAAACAATTCCGATGCGGCCTTGGCCGTTAGCATGATTCCCTATGCCGGTCTGGTTTCGCTGTTCATTACCGGCGGTGAAATCGTCATTCCGGCCGGAACGAGGGCATCGGTCCTGATTGCCGCCGATACACCGATATCCGTCGCTTCCGAAACGAAATAATCCATCCAACCCCAACCCCAGAGAAAACCATGAAATCCATTTCTGTCGCCCTGCTGCTTGCCACTACCATGCTCATCGCCCCGGTTTCCGCCCAGGAAGCCGCGCCGGCTGCCGTCCCCGCTTCGGCCCCCGATGCCGTCAGTGCCGCCATCGGCACGCCGGAAGCCGGCAAGGCTCTGGTCGTATTCTTCCGTCCGAGCGCATTCAAGGGCGCCGCCATCGGCTTCATCGTCCGCGAAGGCGAAACCGAGCTCGGCAAGCTGCGCAACGGCAATTTCTTCACTCTGCAGGTCGCCCCCGGCAAGCATGACTACACGGTGCATTCGGAAGCCAAGGATGTCACCACCATCGAAGCCGAGGAAGGCGAAACCTATTTCCTGTCCGGTGAAATCAACATGGGCTTCATGGCCGGCCGCCCCAATCTGTCGCCGTCCGATATTGACGCGTTCAAAGCGGCCTTTCCGAAGCTGAAAAAATCCAAGCCGCTGGAAGACTGACTCAGCGATGCCGCCCGCCCAACGGACCCGCAATGCGGGTCCGTTTTTATATGGCGGCGGCGGATAATTCAAACACCCGTTGGCTGATGCGCGTTTTATAATGAATTCCCGACGTTCACGGCCGCTTCCGGCCGAATCAGGACACCAACCATGATCATCACCCCGAAAACCCGCGGCTTCATCTGCACCACCACCCACCCCACCGGTTGCGCCGCACATGTCGCCGAACAGATTACGGTGGTGAAGGAAAACGGCGCCATCGCCGGCGGCCCGAAGAAGGTGCTGGTCATCGGCGCCTCCACCGGCTACGGTCTGGCCTCGCGCATCACCGCCGCATTCGGTTCCGGTGCCGCCACGCTCGGCGTGTTTCTGGAAAAGCCGGCCACGGAATCCAAGCCCGGCAGTGCCGGCTGGTACAACTCGGCGGCGTTCGAAAAAGCCGCGCACGCCGAAGGCCTTTATGCCAAGAGCGTGAACGGCGACGCCTTCTCGCATGAAATGCGCGCCAAAGTCATCGACATCATCAAAGCCGATCTCGGCCAGGTCGACATGGTGGTGTATTCACTGGCCTCGCCGGTGCGCCGGCTGCCGGATACCGGCGAGCTGGTGCGTTCGGCGCTGAAACCGATCGGCGCACCGTATCAATCCACCGCCATCGACACCAGCAAGGATGTCATCATCCATGCTGAAGTGGAGCCGGCCACCGAGGAAGAAATCGCCAACACCGTGACGGTCATGGGCGGCGAGGATTGGGAATTGTGGATGGATGCCCTGCAGGCCGCCGGCGTGCTGGCCGACGGCGTCAAGACCGTGTCCTACAGCTACATCGGCACCGACATCACCTGGCCGATCTACTGGCACGGGGCACTCGGCAAGGCCAAGGAAGACATGGACCGCGCTGCCGCCGCGCTGCGCGCCAAGCTGGCGCCGGTCAACGGCACGGCCAATGTCGCCGTGCTGAAATCGGTAGTCACCCAGGCCTCGGCCGCAATTCCGGTAATGCCGCTTTACATCTCCATCTGCTTCCGGGTCATGAAACAGCTCGGCCTGCACGAAGGTCCGATCGAACAGATCGACCGCATGTTCCGCACCGAGCTGTACGGCGCGGGCAACGACCGCGATGAACAGCAGCGCATCCGCATGGACGACTGGGAGCTGCGCGAGGAAGTGCAGCATGCCGTGAAACTGATCTGGCCGACGGTCACCACGGCCAATCTGTTCGAGCACACCGATTACGCCAGCTACAAGGCCGAGTTCCTGAAGCTGTTCGGCTTCGGCATCGCCGGAGTCGACTACGCGGCCGATGTCGATCCGGTGGTTCCGTTCGACGCCATCGAACTGGCGTGAGCATGCAGGCTCTCTGAAACCCCGCCGCCTGGCGGGGTTTTTCATGCGCCGAGCGGCGAAAGCCCGTGCCGGAGGCGCGCTTTGCGGCACTGGGCATCGCCGGGCTGCACTTCCCGGCAGGTGCTGCTGCGCTGATCATAGACACTGCAGGCCGCCGATTCGCCGATGCGGCCCTGCAGTGCCACGCAGCGCGGCGCGGAACTGTTGGTGCCGGCCATGCAGCTGAAACGGTCATTGAGGCGCTCCGTCAGATTCTCCGGCAGGCCGTTGGCTGCGCCCTCGGCCCAGTAAAACGACACGCGGAAACTGGCGCAGCAGGCGCCGCAGGTCGTGCAATCAAACGTGGTCGGGTCTGCGCTGTCGGCGTTCAAGGGCAGCTCCGGGATATCAAATGATGCGCAGTGTAATCGCTTTCAGCACGGCGCGGGTTCGGTCGCGTGTACCCAGCTTTTCCAGGATTTCCGAAACGTAATTTTTCACCGTGCCTTCGGAAAGAAACACGGCTTTGGCGATTTCGCGGTTGGAATAACCGCCGGCCAGCAGGCGCAGAATGGCGATTTCACGTTCGCTGAAAGTGTCGGTCGGCGCACCGGTATCGCGGTAAGCGTAGCGCGAACGTACCGGGTCGGTCGGTACCGGCGCCAACAGGGTCTTGCCCGCGGCGAGCGCCAGGATGGCTTCCTGCAGATCTTCGGGCGAAGCATCCTTGAGCAGAAATCCCTGGGCGCCGCATTCGGCGGCACGCAGGGCAAGATCCGGTTCGTCAAAGGTAGTCAACAAAAGCACCGGTGTCGTGTTGCCCGATTCGCGCAGACGCTCGGTCAGCGTGAAGCCATCGCACAGCGGCATGCGGATATCCGACAGGATGACATCCACGGTAGTGGCAGAAAGACCATCCAAGAGCGCATCGCCATTGTCGGCTTCCAGGCTCACCTGCAGGCCGGGCAGGCTGCCAAGCAGTGCCCGCAGGCCGTTACGGACCAGCGCCTGGTCGTCGGCCAGGGCCAGCCGGATGAGGCCGCTCATTCCCGCACCGGCCACTGCGCCGCGAGGGGCATGCCCTTGGCGCGCTCCCAGCGCAGGGTTCCGCCGAGGCTTTCGATCCGTTCGCGCATGCCGCTCAGGCCGTTGCCCTCGCGTATGTCCGGTGCCTGCTTGCCGTCATCACGGATATCCAGACACCACTGACCGTCGTGTTGTCGAAGCGCGACCTGCAGATGACGGGCGTCCGCATGCTTGATGGCGTTGGTCAGTGCCTCCTGCACGCAACGCAGAATGGCCTCCGCTTCGGCAATGGAGAGTTGGGCACTGGCATCGTCAAGGGTCAGCGCCAAGTGCGTCTGCGGAAACGGCGCCGCCAGTGCCTGCAGGGCATCGCGCAGCGGTGGCGCGTCATGCAGGCGGAGCTGCTGGACCACCGCGCGGATGTCCTGCAGCAGTTCATCGGAAAGGTCGGCGGCAACCTGCAGCTCCTGCGACTCCGAAAAATCCGGATTGCGCTGCAGCGCTTTCAGGTTGAGCTTGAGTGCGGTCAATTTGTGTCCGGCAACATCATGCAGTTCGCGCGAGATGCGTAACCGTTCTGAGTCACGCACGCTGGCATCCAGCAAACTGCGGGTGCCGAGCAGTTCGGCATTGATTGCGGCCAATCCGGTATTGGCTTGCCGGAGTTGTTCGCTCATGCGTTCCGATCGGACTGCGTAGTGCATCACCAGCGCGGCGAAGGCCTGAAAGCTGAGGTAGGCCAGCCAGGTAATCCACAAATAGCCCGTCGCCGGCCAAAATGCCCACATCACGCCTGCAACGGCGAGATTCGTGGTGCCTAGCCAGAGCCACAGGGTACGGCCCTCATAACGCGCGGCCGCCATCGCGGCCCAAAGCACCAACAGAATGGATCCGGCGCCATGCGGATTGAACGCCACCGGAATCAATGCCAGCACTGCCAGCGCCACGCAGAGCGCGGCGAAGCCCCGAGAGCCAAGACGATGGCTGACCAGATGTTCGCCGATGAACAGCACCAGAAAGGCCAAGGCCGCACCGTGTGCCAGCCAAGCCGCCTGCGGGTCACGTTGCCAGAGTCCACCCATGCTGAACCACACCGCCACCCAGGCCGCGACGGCGGCCAGTGTAAGCGGAGAAAAAAGTTCGGAGAAGCTACGGCGCAAGGACATGGCACTAGCTTGGCACCGTGAAGTACTTGCCGCAAGCGATGTCCGACAAAAAGTGACTTCCGGCAGGTCGAAAGGATGACGCCTGGCACCTTTGCCAGCGGACGGCAAGGGGCACACTGGCTTCTCAACCCAGGAGGTAAAAATGGAATCCTATGATATTTTGAAATTTGCACATATCGGCATCGGCGCGCTGGCGCTGCTGACCTTCTGGACATCCGGTCTGACCCGCAAGGGCAGCCGCGTTCACACCATCTCGGGAAAAGTCTATCTGCTGGCGATGACCGGCATCCTGCTCAGTGCCGCCGGCATGCTGGGCGGATTTGCCGAACGCCATCATCCGGTAGCCGCCGCCTTTCTGGGCTATCTGTTGGTCATCACCGGAACCAGCGTCTGGTGCAGCTGGCGAGCGGTCCGCGATAAACGCGATTGGACGGCGTACACGGGCCCGGTTTACAAGGTCTTGATGGTGTTGAACGGCCTGAGTGGCCTGGCCATTGCTTATATCGGCCTGTTCGTGACCACGCAGATGCAGCTGGTCATCACCGCGTTCTCGGTCATCGGCATCGCCAATGCGATCAGCATGTGGCGGTTCGCGAAAGCGTCGCCGGCGGATCCGCGCTGGTGGCTGAAACAACATTTCGGCGCGATGATCGGCAATGGCGTGGCCACCCACATCGCATTCCTGTCCATCGGCTTGCCGAAACTGTTGCCGATGCTTTCCGGCCCGGTACTGCAGAATCTGGCTTGGTTGGGGCCATTGACGCTGTCAGTTATCGCCGGGATTTACCTCAACCGAAAGTACATGCCGGTGCGTAAGACAGGCCGATAAAAATTACAACGTCCGCAAGGTCTCGTTCGGCGGTGCTTCAGTCACCCGGCGTGTGGCCCACAGGCCGGTCACCAGCGCCAGCAGCGTACCGCCGACGATGCCATACAACAGCAATGTGGTTTCAAAACGCCAGGGCAGATTGAACACCTGCACGGTGATCAGGCCGGCGATGGTGCTTGCGGCCAGCGCCGCCACCGTGCCGGCCAGCAAACCGAGGCTGCCGAATTCCGTGGCCTGTGCCAGCCGAAGCTGTTTCTTGGAAGCACCCAGCACGCGCATCACACCGGCTTCCTGCAGGCGTTCATCCTGCGAGGCCTGCACCGCGGCAATCAATACCAGCAGGCCGGCCAAGAGCGAGAAGTAAAACACCGATTCGACCACACGACTGACCTGATCGACCGTACTGCGCACCTGATTCAGCACCGCATCGATGTCGATGATCGACAGGTTCGGGTATTCGCGCACCAGACCGTCCATGGCCGGCAGTTTCTGCTTGGGCACATGCAGCGCGGAAATGTAGCTGGCCGAGAAGCCGTCAAGCGCGCCGGGCGAGACCACCACGAAGAAATTCGGTTTGAAACTTTCCCACTCCACTTTGCGCAGGCTGGTGATGCGCGCCTCCAAGGGCGTTCCGGCCACATCGAAGCGGATGCGGTCGCCGATTTTCCAGTTCAGGGTTTCGGCGAATTCCTGTTCCACCGATACCTGTACCGGGCCACGATAATCGGCTTTCCAGTAGCTTCCGGCGGCGACCTGGTTGTCGGCACCGAACGAGGCCGTGGACGAGAGATTGAACTCACGCTCGGCCAGCCGGCGGGCGCGTTCGCCTTGTCCGGCATAGTCGGCACCGGTGACCGGCTTGCCGTTCACCGCCTGCAGGCGGGCGCGTACCATGGGATACAGCATCGGTTCGCTCAGGCCCTGCGCCTTGGCGAATGCACGCACGCCGTCGACCTGCTCGCTCTGGACATTGATCACGAAACGGTTCGGGGCATCGGCCGGCAGAGTCTGTTGCCAGCGGCTGAGCAGATCGGTGCGGACGAACAGCAGCAACAACAGTGCCATCAATCCCAATCCCAGTGCGGACACCTGCGTGAGCGTCATGCCCTGATGCCGGCTGAGATTGGCGAGGCCGTAACGCCAGGGACCATGCAAGCGGCCGCGTACCCGTTTCAGCCAGTGCAGCAGCAGCCAGGCGATGCCGGCCAGGACCGCGGCCGTGCCGGCAATGCCGCCGAGAATGATGACGCCGAGTTCGGCCGAACCGGCTTTCCACCACAGCAATGCGGCCAAACCGGCCACGCCGAGCAGACCGACCGTCCAGGCACTCGGTTCATTGACCGGCACATCGCGGCGCAACACGCGTAGCGCTGGGACTTTACGCAAGGCCAGCACCGGCGGCACGGCAAACGCAATCAGCACCGTGAAGCCCACCGCGTAACCGGACAGCACCGGCCCCCCGCCGGCGGCTGGCAGCGCTACGCCCATGGCCTCGGCCAGCCACGCGCCCACAGCCCACTGCAGCAGCCAGGCCAAGGCCACGCCCACGCTGGAACCGAGCAATCCGATGAACAGCAATTCGCCCAGCTGCAATGCCGCGATACGGCTTTGGCTGGCGCCCAGACAGCGCATGACCGCGCTGGCATCCAGATGGCGCGCGCTGTGCCGGCGCGCGGCAAGCGCAATAGCGACCGCGGCAAGAATCAACGACACCAAGGCCGCCAACGACAGAAAGCGGTTGGCGCGATCCAGTGCCGAACGGACTTCAGGACGGGCATCCTCGCGGCTTTCCAGACGCTGCCCCCGTTTCAGCTGTTTGCGCTGTTGTGCGGTGAATTTTTCCACCGCACCGGGCGAGCCGGCCACCACCATCCGGTATTGGATACGGCTGCCGTCCTGCACGAGGCCGCTGGCCGGCAGGTCGGCGTAGGCGATCAGCACTTTCGGTGCGACGTTGAAATAATCGAGCGCGGCATCCGGCTCCTTGATCAGCATGGCGGCATAGCGCAGCTGCAGATTGCCGACACCGACCGAATCGCCGATGCGCACATTCAGCTTGCGCGCGGCATCGTCCGATAGCCAGAGCGTTCCGGCTTCGGGGCCGCCCTGTTGGGTGGTGGTGACGCCATCGGCATCACGCAGTTCGAATTCACCGCGCAGCGGAAAGCGGCGGTCCACGGCGCGGATGTCGGCCAGGGTGACCGCTTCGGCAGTCTGTACCATGCTCGGAAAGTTTGCGGTCTGCGCCTGCTGCAGGCCGAGTGCAGAGGCGCGCTCCGGTACGGCGGCGTCGATCGGGGTATCGGCACGCAGTGCGGCATCGCCGCCGAGCAGACGGTTGGCTTCCTGCTGCAGACCGGTTTCGGCGCGGTCGGTGATCATGCCGACGGCGGTGACGGCCATCACCGCCAGCACCAGGGCCATCAGCATCAGCCGGATTTCACCGGCGGCCAGGTCGCGCCGGGTCTGCCGCCAGGCCAGCTTCAGCAGTTTCATGCCAGCAGACGTCCGGCGTTCAGGCGCAACTGGCGCTGGCAGCGTGCGGCCAGACGTTCGTCGTGGGTGACCAGCACCAGTGTGGTGCCGCGGGTGGCGTTGAGATCGAACAGCAGATCGGCGATGGCGCGCCCGGTATCGGTATCGAGATTGCCGGTCGGCTCATCGGCGAACAGTACCGCCGGATCGACCACGAACGCACGCGCGATGGCGACGCGTTGTTGCTCGCCGCCGGAAAGCTGGCGCGGATAGTGCTGCAGGCGCGCCTCCAGGCCGACCTTGCCGAGGATGTCGCGGGCCGCGCTTTCCGGATCGGCATGGCCGGACAGTTCCAGCGGCAGCATCACGTTTTCCAGCGCGGTCAGCGCCGGCAGCAGCTGGAAGTTCTGGAACACGAAGCCGACCGAGGCGCCGCGCAGTTTGGCGCGGCCGTCTTCATCGAGCGCATTCAGCGCGGTACCGAGGATATCGACGCCGCCTTCACTGGGCGTGTCCAATCCTGCCATCAGCGACAACAGCGTGCTTTTCCCCGAGCCGGAGGCGCCGACGATGGCCGCGGTTTCACCGCGGTTCAGGCTGAAGCTGACATCCTCGAGGATGCACAGTTCCGATTCCGGCAGCCGCACGCGCTTGCCGAGCTTTGTTACCCTGATGGCTGTATCCACTGATTGCTCCCGGAGATCCATGCGAAATCGCGTCCGCTGTCTATTACATGCAGTCTGGCACAGCCAATATCAAGGTTTTGTGTGTCTGGCGCTCGTGCTGATGGTCATGGCCGGACCGGTTTCGGCCAAACAGACCCTGTTGGTGATGGGCGATTCGCTGTCGGCGGCCTATAACCTGCCGCCCGAGCAGGGCTGGGTGGCGCTGACCGCCGCGCGCATGAAAAGCACGCATCCGTCCTGGCAGGTGGTCAATGCCAGCGTGTCGGGGGAAACCTCGGCCGGCGGCAAGTCACGGTTGCCGGCAGCGTTGAAAGCGCACAAACCCAGTCTGGTCATCATTGAGCTGGGAGCCAATGACGGCCTGCGCGGTCTTCCGCTGGCACAGACCCGTAGCAACCTGCAGACCATGATTCGGCAGGCCAAGGGAGCCGGCGCCGAGGTACTGCTGATCGGCATCCAGATGCCGCCGAATTACGGCAAGATCTATACCGAGGGCTTCGCGGGTATCTATACCGATCTGGCCAAGCAGGAAAAGACGGCATTGCTGCCCTTCCTGCTGGCGCCGATTGCGAGAGACCGTTCGTATTTCCTGCCCGATCAGCTGCACCCGAACCCGAAAGGCCAGATCAAGCTGCGCGACCATGTCTGGCCGGTGCTGAAACCCCTGCTCTAAGCGCGGTCAGTTACTTCCCGTTATCCGCGCCGAAGATGG
>NZ_JAPDUI010000052.1 GCF_025980345.1 Arenimonas sp. GDDSR-1
CGGCATCGCTCAGGCAGACCCAGGCCTTGACCTGCGGACAGTGTGCGGCGATGCCCTTGACCAACGGTGCGAAGGTCGCATCGAACAGCATCACCGCGTCTTCGGCGTGATTGATGATGTAGATCAGCTGCTCGGGAGCCAGCCGCGGATTGCAGGTGTGCATGACCATGCCGCTGCCGGAAACCGCATAGTAGGCTTCCATGTGCCGGTGGTTGTTCCAGGCGATGGAACCGACCGCGCTGCCCGGCCCAAGGCCGAGTGCCTGCAGGGCATTGGCCAGCTTGCGTGCGCGCGCCGCGCATTGCGCGTAGGTGTAGCGGAACAACGGACCGTGGGTTTCACGGGAGACGATCTCGACATCTCCGAATTGGCCGGCGGCGTGTTCGATGATGCCGGAAACGAGCAGGGGGCGATCCATCATCAGGCCGGGTTGCAGCATGGTCTTGCTCCGTGAAGTTATTTAGAAACTGACGATTTCCTTGAACCCGCCCCAGACCATGCGCTTGCCGTCGAACGGCATGGCTTTCGGATCCATGTATTTGGCCAGGCGCTTATCGGCCATCACCGCCGCCATGATCCGGTCGCGTTCCTTGCGGTTGATGTACAGCACATAGGCGAACACCACCACTTCATCATCCTGCAGTTTGACCGCACGCGGAAACGAGGTGCGCTTGCCGTAGGGAACGTCATCGGCGACCGCCTCCAGATACTGAAGGGCCCCGTATTCCTTCCAGATTTTTCCGCAGGCGCGGGCCATTTTCTTGTATTCGGCCATTTTGTCTTTCTTGACCGGCGTGATGAATCCATCGACGTACATACGGCTGTCTCCCCTGTCTGGTTTCCGGTATTCTGCACCGAAAACCGAAGGCGTGCACTAGCCCGGCTTTTTCCGCAGCAACAGCGGCTGCACGAACACCGCCGAGAGGATGACCGCCACGCCCACATAGAACTGCGGGGTCAGTTCCCGGTACTCCTTCAGCCACAGCGCCGCGATGACGATGGCATACACCGGCTCCAGATTCAGCGCCAGCTGGGTGCTGAACGCGCTGATGTGGCGCAGGGCGTGCAGCGAGAGGATGAACGGCAACAGCGTGCACAGAACGGCCAGCACCAGAAGCAGGCTGAAGTCGTGCAGATCGGGCCGGATGAAAGTGGCATCCAGCCCGAAATACAGGGCGCTGGCGGCGGCCAGTGCCAGCGCGCCCACGCTCATTTCGATGAAGGTCACCGATTCGGGGTCGGCCTCGTGCACATAGCGCTTATTGAGGGTGGCGAACAGGGCGGTCAAAAGCGAGGACAGGATGCCGACCGCAATGCCCAGATGCATCGACAGCGGCACGCCGCCGATCAGCAGATAGACGCCGGGAATCACCATGAGGCCGAGCAGGATCTCGCTGCGGGCATGCGGTTTGCCGGTCAGCATCGGTTCGATGATGGCGGTGAATATCGAACCCAACGCCAGACAACTGACCGCCACCGAGGCATTCGCCAGCTTGATGGCGCCGTAGAAGGTCAACCAGTGCAGTGCGACGATGGCGCCGATGCCGGCGTAAATGGCGATCAGGCGGGGCGAGAGTGCCCGCAGGCCCCGCCAGACGCGGGGAAGCACGGCGAGCAGAACACTGACCAGCAGCATGCGCCAGACCACCAGCGCCTGGGCCGGCAAGGTGATCAGCTTGCCCAGAATGGCGGTGAAGCCCCACAGCAGGACGCAGAAATGGATTTGCCAGAACGCTTTGCGCTCTGCGGCGGAGTGGGGCATCGGTGCTTACTTCTTCTTGGCGGCGGTTTTCTTGGCCGGTGCTTTCTTGGCCACGGTTTTTTTCACGACCGGTTTTTTAGTGGCAACCTGTTTGGCGCTTGCTTTTTTGGCTGCCGGTTTAGCCGTGATCTTCTTGGCCGGTGCCGCTGCCGGTTTCGCACCGCGGATGAAAGCCAGCACATCGGCGGCATGGGTCTTGGTGTTGACCTTTTCCCAGACCTGCTCGATTTTGCCATTGCTGCCCACCAGGAAGCTGCTGCGCGAAATGCCCATGTACTGCTTGCCGTACATCGATTTTTCGACCCAGACGCCATAGGCCTCGATCAGTGTCCGATCGGTATCGGCCAGCAGCGGGAAGTGCAGGGCGTATTTATCGGCGAATTTGCGGTGGCTGGCCACCGAATCCATGCTGACCCCGAATACCGGAATCCCGAGTTTGTTGAATTGCGCCAGATCCGATTGGATGCCGCAGGCCTGTACGGTGCAGCCGGGAGTGGAATCTTTCGGGTAGAAATACACCAGATAGCGCTTGCCTTTCAGGGCTTTGGCGTCCTGAAGGGCGCCGGATTGATCGGGCAGGGCGAAGTGCGGAGCGGGTGCGCCTGGGGCCAGCATGGGAATTCCTTTGCAATATGAAGGGGAAGTTTAGTCTATGTGCCGACTTGCTTGCATTGCGTGAAGCGGGTGTTTAATATATTAAACACCTGTTGAGGAAATGACTATGAGCAAAAATACCGAATTGCAGCAACGCCGGGTCGATGCGGTTGCCCGTGGCGTCGGTAATGCCACCCAGCTGTTCGCCGTGCGTGCCGAAAATGCCGAAATCTGGGACGCCGACGGAAAGCGTTACATCGATTTCGCCGGCGGCATCGGAGTCATGAACACCGGTCACCGCCATCCGAAAGTGATGGCCCGCATCCAGCAGCAGCTGCAGGGCGTGGTGCACAGCTGCTTCCAGGTCATGCCCTATGAGCCCTACATCGAACTGGCCGAGGAACTCAACAAGCGCGCTCCGATCGCCGGCAAGGCCAAAACCCTGTTCGTCACCACCGGCGCCGAGGCTGTTGAGAATGCGGTCAAGATCGCACGTGCTTACACCAAGCGCCCCGGCGTTATCGCCTTCGGCGGCGGTTACCATGGCCGCACGCTGTTGACGCTCGGTCTGACCGGAAAGGTCGCCCCCTATAAACTGGGTTTCGGCCCGTTCCCGGCCGATATCTTCCATGCCCGCTTTCCGCACCCGTATCACGGCGTCACCGTGGCGGACACCCTGCAGGACATCGCCAATCTGTTCAAGTACGACATCGAGGCCTCGCGTGTGGCGGCCATCATCATCGAGCCGGTCATCGGCGAGGGCGGTTTCGTGCCGGCGCCGCCGGAGCTGATGCGCGCCCTGCGTGCCATCTGCGATGAGCACGGCATCGTGCTGATTGCCGACGAAGTACAGAGCGGTTTCGCCCGCACCGGCAAGCTGTTTGCCATGGAGCATTTCGATGTCAAAGCCGATCTGATCACCACCGCCAAATCCCTGGCCGGCGGCATGCCCCTGTCGGGCGTGGTCGGCCGTGCCGAAGTCATCGATGCGCCGGCGGCCGGCGGTCTGGGCGGTACCTACGGCGGCAATCCGGTGGCCTGCGCGGCCGCGTTGGGCGTGCTCGAGGTCATTGATTCGGAAAACATCCTCGCGCGCTCCACCAAGCTCGGTGAAACGCTCGCGGCCTATGTCGGCAATCTGGCCAAGGAACCGGCACTGGGTATCGGCGAGGTCCGCCATCTCGGCGCCATGTTCGCCTTTGAATTGATCAAGCCCGGCACGGAGAACACCCCAGACGATGGGGCCGCCAAGGCACTCACCGCCAAGGCCGCCGAGCTTGGTCTGATCCTGCTCAGCTGCGGCGTGTATGCCAACAGCATCCGCGTGTTGGTGCCGATTACGGTCGAGGACGCGGTGCTGGCCGAAGCTCTGGCCATTCTGGAAAACGCCCTGCGCACTATCCGCGCCTGAGCGATTTCAGTTTGGTTCCAGCCGGCACACCGGCGTTCAATCACCGACGGTGCTGATCGACCCGGGCAGATAATGCAAGGGTGACTGCGGTCCCAGATCCAGGCCGGTGAAATACCAGGCCAACAGCAGTCCCGTCCAGATGATGCCGAGCACGATCGAGTACGGAATCATCAGGGCGATCAGACTGCCCAGGCCGACGCCTTTCCGGTATTTCTGGAACACCGCCAGAATGATCAGTAGATAGGAATTCAGCGGCGTGACGATGTTCACCACCGAATCACCGATCCGGTAGGCGGCGGTGGTGAGCTCGGGGCTCATCCCCACCATCATGAACATCGGTATGAAGATCGGAGCCAGAACCCCGAATTTGCTGAGCATGCCGCTCATCGCGAAATCACCGAAGATGACGACAACAACGAACAGGCAGATCAACAAGGGAATCGGAAGGTTGGCGTCGAACAGCAGACTGCCGCCCAGATAGGCCAGCATCCTGTCGAGATGCGAATAGGCAAAATAATTCACGAACTGGGAAAGAAAGAACAGAATCACCAGCACCGGCACGATGCTTCGGATGCCATGGTACATGGCATCCACGGCATCGCTCTGCGATTTCAGTTGCCGGGTCATATAGCCGTAGACCAGACCCGGCACCAGGAACAGAATCAGAATGAAAGGCACGATGACCTGTGACCAGCGTGTACCCGGGGTTTCCACCAGGCGGCCGGGGGTTTGTTTTTCAGTGATTACCAGCGGATCGAGGGTCAAGACGTCGTATGCCGCAACATCGGTGGCACTGCCTTTCGGCTGGATATCCACGGCCTGCTGGACCAGAACCCTGCCGTTGGCCAGAGTCTGTTTGCCGTCCCCGTGCAGCGGCATGCCTTTCGGCAAGATCAGGGCCGCGAAAAGGCCAAGCACGATGACCATGACGCCCAGCGCGGACAGCAAGGCTTTGCGCTCGTTGCTCTTCAAGGCCATTTCTGACATCGCGCTTGTTTCATTGCTCTGCAGCTCATCGCCGTGCAGGCGCATCAGACGCGGCTCCACGATGCGGTCGGTGACGTACCAGGCGCCCAGTGTCACGGCAAGGGCGGAAACGATTTTGAAGTAGTAGTTGTGCAGGATGGTGACCGAATAATTGGGGTCGATGACCCGTGCGGCGTCCTGTGCAAATCCGGTCAGCACGCCATCGCCGCCGGTCGGAAACAGTCCGGCACCGAAGCCGCCGGCAACGCCTGCGAATGCGGCGGCCAGACCGGCAACGGGGTGCCGGCCTACCGCAAGAAACAGGGCGGCTGCCAGCGGCGGCAGGATGATGTAGCCGGCATCCGAGGCGACCGATGAATTCGCCCCGAGAAACACCACGGCGGGAGTCATTAGCTTTTTGGGCGTCATGAAGGCCAGCCATCGCATCAGAGCGCTGAAGAAGCCGAATTTTTCCGCCAGTCCGATGCCCAGCATGGCAACAAAGATAAGGGGCAATGCCGGCATCTGGGCGAAGTTCCTCAGCATCGAGGAGAACATCCAGTAAATGCCATCCGCGGTCAGCAGGCTTTTGACTTCGAGACGTTCACCGCTTTCGACCAGTTCGACCTGGATATTGCCATCGGCATCCTTTTTTGGAATCTGTACCGCGATTCCGGAGGCATCGGTCAGTGCATTGCCTTGCGCATCCCGCTGGATTTCCATGACCACTTGCGGCTTGACCGGCTGTACGCTCCAGTCCGCCGCACTGCCGACGGCGGACAGGATGATCACCGTCAATGCCAGCAGCATGAACAGAATGGACGGGTCCGGTAACTTGTTGCCTGCCCATTCGATCCAGTCCAGAACGCCGCGGGTACGGCCTGTTTTCAGTTGCTCGGTGTTGCTGATATGTGACGACATAGTGGTTTTTTTGCCAAAATTGAGGTCATAATCACCCGAATGGGTGTGAAAATCGGGTGCTTTTTCAGAAATTTTTGATAATTTAAGGACCGCTTGATGCAGTTGTCGGGCAATCTCATCATCATCGCCGTCACCTGCCTGATCTCCTGGATTGGCTTCAAGGACCGCGCCTTCCAGTACCGCTGGATGCTCAATCCCTATCAGGCCCGCCGCAAGCACAAGTACGCCCCGTACCTCAGTTACGGTTTCGTGCATGCCGACTTTCCGCACCTGCTGTTCAACATGATTACTCTGTTCTTTTTCGGCAGGGTCATGGAAACGGTATTCAGCGCGCACTTCGCCGGCTTCGGCTATTACCTGTTCTATCTCGGCGGCATCGTGTTCTCGATTCTGCCCTGGGCGTTGCCGCGCCGGAACAATCCGCGCTATTCCACGCTCGGCGCTTCCGGTGCGGTATCGGCGGTGCTGTTCGCCTACATCCTGCTGCAGCCCTGGTCGATGCTGTATGTGTATTTCATTCCGGTGCCGGCCATTCTGTATGCCGTGCTGTATGTCGCCTACTCGATGTACCTTGACCGCAAAGGCGGCGACAACATCAACCACAGCGCACATCTGTGGGGCGCGGCGTATGGCGTCATCTTTACCGCGCTGGTCGAACCCGGCGCGCTGTCCGCGTTTTTCGGGAAGCTGCTCAATCCCTGAGTGAAAAAAACCGCCCGAAGGCGGTTTTTTTCATTTCTTGGTGCGCACCGGTACCGGAATATTGCACAGGTCGATGAAACCGGCCTTGTTGAGATACCAGTCGTCCTTGCGGTTCCGGCGGGATTCCACCAGCTCATCGAAGGTGGCGGTATCGGTACGGAACACTTCCAGCTGCGGCCGCTGACTTTCCGGGAGAGTCGACGCCAGTGCGATGGATTTGATCGGCGTGCGTTGCTCCGGTTTTTCATAAAAGCCCAGCGGACCGGTACCGCGCGGAAGCACCGAGAGGTACTCCATGCCCTGCAGCACACGGCCGACCACGGTGATGTTGCGGTCGAGCTGGCGCGGGGATTGCCCGGTCACCACGTACAGTTCGGTGCCGTTGCTGGAATCGGCCTCGTTGCCGCGGCCGGCGCCGAGCGCGCCGTAGCAGTGGGTCATCCAGGTCTGCTTGCGGTCGGTGGCGGCCGGGAAGCCGTGCATGAAGCCGGCCTGTTTCGACCAGCCGTCGCGGTCCTTGACCGGATGGAAGGCGCGTTTGTCGAAACCGCTCAGGGCGAACTCGGCCGGCAGTTTTGCCTTGGCGCTGCCGATGGATTTGGCGTTGGCCGGATCTTCGGCCGGATCGCCCCACTGCACCACGAAGTTGTCGTGCGAGCGGTTGATGGAAAGGCCGTTCCAGTAGCCCTCGCGGGCGAGGGTTTTGATGTTGGCGGCGTGTTCGGGTGCGAACTGCGGTGCCAACTCGATCAGAATCCGGCCGCCGGCGATATCCATGACCAGAAGATTGTCCGGATCGGGGGTGCGCCAATCGGCGGCCGTGCTGGCATCGAGGATTTCCTGCATGGTCTTGCCCTTGGCCGCAGCCGATACCTGCGTAGCGGCGAGCAGGACAGCAAGGCAAAGCATGGTGCGGATCGGATTTTTCATGGTGGACTCACAGACGTTCAAGGGCGGAAACCGGGCTGTCGCAGGCCGGACTCAGGTAACAGTGGCTGCCCAGTGCGGTCAGCCCGATGTCGTCGAATAGCTTACGGTATTGCGCGCGGCTGCGGGCAATGAAGCCCTTGAAGTCGCCGGTGATGGCATCCTCGCGGCAGAACACATCGATGTAGGCCACACCGCAACAAAGCTCGGGAAAGCCTTCTAGTCCGCGTTTCAGTTCGGCAGCCGGCACGTAGTGCAGGACATCGGCGCACACCAGCAGGTCGGCCGGTGGTCCGATTCGCAGCTGTTGCATCTGACCGAATCCGGCCAGGGCGATGTTGCGGCTGCGCCCGAAGCGACGGACCACGTACTCGCTGGCATCCACGCCCTGGTAATGCAGTCCGGGCCGGAGCTTCAGCAGGGGCTTACGCCACGGGGCTTCACCGCAGCCGATGTCCAGAACCGAGCGGATGGGATGGCCCAGGTGCAGCTCGGCGACAGTGACAGCCACGGCGACTTTGCGGGCGAGGGCTTTGTCGTCCGCGGCATTTTTACCCCGGTACCAGCGATCGAAATAGGCCTCGTCGTAGGTTTTTATTTTCGCTCTTGACATGCACTATCCCCATTAAATCATTGATTATCATACGCCAATTTCCGATTAATGCGGCTATGACTTCTGGCCTATGGCGTATTATGAACTTAATGATAGTATTTACTTAATCCTGTTATGGAGCGCGTCATGAGTGATGTTGAAAACCTGGTCAAGAAATTTCAAAAGGAACTGAGTGCCGGGACCGTTTCGTTCCTGCTCTTAGCGCAATTGGCAAAGGCCGAGGAACCCCTGTATGGCTATCAGATCGCCAAGCAGTTGGAGTCGGCCGGTGAGGGCGTCCTGGCCGGCAAACAGAGTGCCCTGTATCCGGTACTGCGCAACCTCGATGGCGCCGGGCTGCTGCAAAGCGAAGTGGAGCCCTCGGTGGCCGGGCCGCCGCGCCGCTATTACCGCATTACCGCGTTCGGCCGGGAGGTCTTCAGCGCCTGGCGCGCGACCTGGCAGAACACCCAATCCCTGGTCAACACCGTGCTGGAAGGAGCACCGCAATGAACGCCTATACCCCGAAAACGATTGCCCAGTATCTGGACATGCTCAAGGACGCCCTGAAAGGTGCCGATGCCGCTCTGGTTCAGGACGCGCTGTACGATGCCGAGGAATACCTGCGTTCGGAGCTGGCGGCCAATCCGGCGGTATCCGAAGCCGAACTGCTGGCGCAGATCGCCGGCAGCTATGGCGACCCCGAGGAAGTGGCGGACATCTACCGCAGCACCGAGGTCACTGTGCAAAAAGCCCTGGCGGCGCCGAAGAAAGTGGTACCGTCCTCGCCGATCAAAGGGTTCTTCGCCGTGGCAGTCGATCCGCACACTTACGGTGCCTTGTTTTACATGCTGCTCAGTCTGGCGACCGGTATTTTCTACTTCACCTGGGTGAGTGCCGGGTTGAGCTTGAGCCTGGGCCTGATGATCCTGATCATCGGTATTCCGTTCTTCATCCTGTTCATGGCCTCGGTGTATGCCATCTCGCTGGTGGAAGGCCGGCTGGTGGAAACCCTGCTGGGCGAACGCATGCCGCGGCGCCCGCTGTACCACGCCAAGGACCGTACCTGGATGGACCGCATCAAGGGTCTGTTCACCGATGCGCGGACCTGGCTGAGCTTGATGTACATGGTGCTGATGCTGCCGCTCGGCACGATCTATTTCACGCTGTCGGTGACCTTGCTGGCCTTCAGTGTCGGTTTTGTGGTCGGGCCGGTCCTGTGGTGGCTGGAGAAAGCAGGATGGCTAGATTTTCAGGGCCACGTGCACTTCGGGACGGGCAGTCTCGATCCGGCCTTCGCCGCACCGTTCATGTTCGTCGGCGGCATCCTGTTGTTTTTCGCCGGACTGCATGTTGTACGGTTCATCGGCCGCTGGCATGGCCGCTTCGCCAAACACATGCTGGTTCCCTCCGGTTCGGAATGAGCGGCGGAGCAGGCATGAAAAAGGGCGGAGATTCTCCGCCCTTTTTTCACCGGGCAGGAGCCCTCAATGCATGTTCTGGAAAACGCCGATGGCGCTGAGTACGAACAGGGCGATGAACGCCAGGAAGCTGAGCAGGAAGCCGCCGCTGCGCGCCGAGGCGGCTTTGTTGTAACCGAGCACATACCAGATACGGCCGACGATCCAAGCCGCACCGAGCCAGTGCGCCCAGAGCATGAAGCCGGTCAGTGAGGCGATCCAGAGGACCGGCAGGAACATCACGGTCTGTTCGACGGTATTCATGTGCGCCCGGTAAGCGCATTCGAACTGTTCGTGGCCGCTGCAGGCCGGTGCCTTGATGCCGTACTTGCCGCGGGCACGTCCGACCAGGCCCATCGCGATGAACAGGACGAGGACATTGAGCAGGGTGATGAAGGCGGCACTGAGGATGGCGTTATCCATGAGGGATTCCAAAAAGGGATGTTCCGCGATGATAGACGCTTCCGGCGGGAATGCCAACTCAGAGCGCACTGCCGGCGGCATGGCCGGACGCCCAGGCCCATTGGAAGTTGTAGCCGCCCAGATGACCGGTCACATCCAGCACCTCGCCGATGAAATACAGACCCGGCTGATTCTTTGATTCGAAGCTGCTTGAAGACACGCCATCGGTGTCCACGCCGCCGAGGGTGACTTCCGCGGTGCGGTAGCCCTCGGTGCCGCTGGGCGTGATCCGCCAATGCTGCAGGGCGAAGGCGATGTCGCGGAGTTCGGCATGCTTGTACTGGTTCACCGGCCTGTTGCTGAAAAATGCCGTGCACAGCAATTGCGCCAATCGCTTCGGAAGCCAGTCGCCCAGCACGGTTTTCAGTTCGGCTTTATGGCCCTGCTGCTGCAGGGCGATCAGCTCCACCGCGGCGTCGCGACCCGGGAGCAGATCGATTTCGATGGGCTGACCGAGTTCCCAGTACGAAGAGATTTGCAGAATGGCCGGACCACTGAGGCCGCGATGGGTGAACAGTAGGGCATTCCGGAATTCAGCGCCGCCGACGCGTACCGCGATCGGCAGGGCAACACCGGCCAGCTCGGCATACTGCTCAAGCGGTTTGCCGCTGAGCGTGAACGGCACCAGGCCGGCCCGTGTTTCGATCAAGGCATGGCCGAACTGCCGCGCGATCTGGTAGCCCAGCCCGCTGGCGCCCATGCTGGGGATCGACAGACCACCGGTGGCGACGACCAGCTTTTCGGCCCGGTAGAGTCCTTGGGCGGTTTCGACTTCGAACCGCCCGCCAGCAAACCGGACCGCGCTGATGGCAATGCCCGTGGCGATATGCACACCGGCCCAATCACACTCATCCAGCAGGAGTTTGACGATCTGTTTCGAGGACTCGTCGCAGAACAGCTGGCCGAGTTCTTTTTCGTGGTAGGCGATGCCGTGGCGCTCCACCAGTTCAATGAAATCGGCCGGCCGGTAGCGGGCCAGGGCCGATTTGCAGAAGTGCGGATTGCGCGACAGGAAGTTTCCCGGACCGGTACCGGTATTGGTGAAATTGCAGCGGCCGCCGCCCGACATCAATATCTTCTTGCCGCAGCGGTTGCTGCCTTCCAGCACCGTCACCGTCTTTCCGCGGTAGGCGGCCGTGGCCGCACACATCAGTCCGGCGGCACCGCCGCCGATGACCAGCACCTGCGATTCACGGGCGCCGGCATTCATGGATCAGTCCGTGAACTTGTTTTTCTTCTTGCCCTGGCGGAATTCGAAGAACGATTCGTTCTTGCGTTTGACCTTGCCGACGGTATCCGGCTTTTCGCGGGTGTCCGGGCGGCGCGGCGGGCGGGGTTTCTTCGGCGCGGTGTCCGGAGTGGTGCCGTCCTTGGTGATGCGCAGCTGCTGGCCGGCACACCAGACCGTCTTCAGGTGTTTGAGGATGTCTTTCGGCATGCCTTCCGGCAGATCGACGATGCTGTAATCATCGAAGATCTCGATGCGGCCCATGTGCTTGGCATCCAGTCCGGCTTCGTTGGCGATGGCACCGACGATGTTGCCGGGCTTTACGCCGTGCTCGTAGCCGACCTCGATCCGGTAGGATTCCATGCCTGCTTCGGCATCGCGCGGGGCGCGTTCCTTCTTTTCGCGGAACGGACGTTCCGGACGATCGCCGCGGGTTTCGCGCTCAAAGCGCGGTTCACGCGCCGGGCGCTTGTCACGGCCTTCGCGCACTTCGAATTCCTTGGCTTTGCGTTCCTCGCGCTTCGGCGGTTCCAGCAGCAGCGGCACGTCGCCGCGCGCCATTTTGGCCAGAGCGGCCGCGATTTCGATGGCCGGCACATTCAACGCCTGTTCGTAATCCTCGACCAGCTTGCGGAACAGGGTCAGATCGGACGACTCCAGTGTTTCGGTGATCTGCTGTTTGAACTTGTCCATGCGCACTTCGTTGATGGTCGCCACGCTCGGCAGTTCCATCGGTTCGATCGGCTGGTTGGTGGCGCGCTCGATGGCACGCAGCATGCCGCGCTCGCGCGGGGCGATGAACAGGATGGCTTCGCCGCTGCGTCCGGCACGGCCGGTACGGCCGATGCGGTGAACATAGGATTCGGTGTCGTAAGGCACATCGTAATTGACCACATGGCTGATGCGGTCGACGTCGAGACCGCGGGCGGCCACGTCGGTGGCGACCAGGATGTCGATGCTGCCGTCTTTCAGCTGGCCGATGGTGCGTTCGCGCTGGGCCTGGTTGATGTCGCCGTTGATGGCGGCGGCCGAGAAGCCGCGTGCCTGCAGTTTCTGCGCCAGTTCATCGGTGGCCAGCTTGGTGCGCGCGAAGATGATCATGCCGTCGAACGGTTCGACTTCCAGGATGCGGGTCAGGGCATCGAGCTTGTGCAGGCCGGAGACCTGCCAGCAACGCTGGCGGATGTTGTCGGCGGTGCGGGTCTTGGCTTCGATCTGGATTTCGATCGGCGACTTCAGGTATTTCTGGGCGATGCGCTTGATGGCGGTCGGCATGGTGGCCGAGAACAGCGCGACCTGACGGGTTTCCGGTGATTTGCGGATGATGGTTTCGACATCATCGATGAAACCCATGCGCAGCATTTCATCGGCTTCATCCAGGACCAGGGTCTTGAGTTCCGACAGGTCCAGCGAATTTTTCTCGAGATGGTCGATGACCCGGCCCGGGGTGCCAACTACAACGTGCACGCCGCGGCGCAGGGCCGACAGCTGCGGACCGTAGCTCTGACCACCGTAGATCGGCAGCACATGGAAGTGCGGCAGGTTTTCGGCGTATTTCTGGAAAGCTTCCGCGACCTGGATGGCCAGTTCGCGGGTCGGTGCCAGAACCAGAACCTGCGGCTTGCCGGCCTTCAGATCGAGGCCGCTGAGCAAGGGCAGGGCGAAGGCAGCGGTCTTGCCGGTACCGGTTTGGGCCTGACCGAGTACGTCGCGGCCGTTCATGATGTGTGGAATCATCGCGGCCTGAATCGGCGAGGGGGTTTCATAGCCCAGCGCAATCAGGGTTTTGAGGATGGTTTCAGGCAAGCCCATGTCACGGAAGGTGATGGCGGCGCTGTCGGCGGGTTTCGAAGTCATAGGAGGGTATCGGCTCTGGGCGCAGGCGCGAAGCCTGGAAAGGTTGTATAGTTTACTCCCATACGCAAATCCTTGCTTGAACAAGCATTTATCTTCAA
>NZ_JAPDUI010000053.1 GCF_025980345.1 Arenimonas sp. GDDSR-1
GAAAACCAGTCCTGAAAAAATTTATCGCGCCTTTTTATCGCCAGAAGCCATGGCAAAATGGCTGCCTCCAAAAGGCTTTACGGCAGCGTTCCATCATCTGGAGCCGAAAGTGGGCGGAACATTCAGGGCATCATTCACCAATTTCACGACACAGCAAAGCCATTACTTCGGCGGCGAGTATGTCGAGCTCATCCCCAATCAGCTCATTCGATACACGGATACCTTTGAAGACCCGAATCTTCCGGGCACCATGAGCGTTACGGTCACATTGAAAGAAGTATTGTGCGGAACGGATCTCACCATCATTCAAGAAGGCATTCCCGAAGTCATTCCTGTTGAAATGTGCTATCTCGGCTGGCAGGAATCCCTGGAGGCCTTGGCGTTTTTGGTTGAGCCGGATATCCAGGAATAATCCGTGTTAGTACCCAACTGCCCGTTCAAGCGGACAGCCGCCCTAAAACATGGTTAAACTTTGACTTGCCCGCGGTGAATTCCGCTTGATTCAATCCTTAGGCCACACATAACCAGGTACCCCATGAAATACGCATTCCTTCTGCTGGTCCTGTTCTCGGTGATTTCTCCGCTGGCCGCCCAGTCGCTGCCGCCACTGCGCACGGTTGAGGGAACGGCGGTGGTTTCGCAAAATGATCCGGCGGCGCGAATCGAGGTGCCATCCGGCGCGGTGTATGTCGGTGCGGTGCGGTTTGTCCTGTTCGAGGCTGCCGATTGCGAGATCCATCTGTTCGTCGAGGCCGACGCTTCGAAACGCATCAAGCGCCTGTACTGGGTCCAGTTTGAAGCGTATCTGCCCGAGCAACCGACCTTGCTGTACGAGACCAGCGCCACCTATTCGCCACTTGAGATGAGCAGCCTGCCCTTCTACCAACGCGCCCGCTTTGGCCAGTCGTCCGATGTGCCGCGCCCCGGCTCCGATGCCGACGAGGCTTACGCCCTGCTCAAGCGCAACGGGTACACGCTTCCGGCCGAGACCGTCAATGTGACCTATAAACATTTCTTTGACGGCATGCGCAAAGAGCTGTTGCTGCTGGTACTTGAGGATATGTCCCTGTCCGGCGTCACCTTCGCGCAACTGCTCAAAGACCAGAAGCTGCAGCCGGCCTGGGAGCCTGTCGCCGAACAGCTCAAGGCCAGGTCATCAAAGGTGTTCACCATCCACCCGCAGGCGCCGGCCAGCAAGTAAGCCGAACACCGCACTCATGCCGAGCCCCATTGGAGCGCATCGCCATGGCAGAACCTAAAACCAAGGCCACCGCCGCGAGCGTTGATGACTACATTGCGTTACGAGCCAGCGACGCGCAGAAAGCGGACTGCAAGACCCTGATGGCCCTGCTCAAGCGGGTCAGCAAGGCGCAGCCGAAAATGTGGGGGCCGAGCATCGTCGGCTACGGGTCTTACACGTACACCTATGAGAGCGGCAGAAGCGGGGAAATGTGCAGGACGGGCTTCGCCATTCGTGGCCGGGAGCTTGTTGTCTACCTGATTGCTGATGGAAAGGACCAGGAGGCGCTGCTTCGCCAGCTTGGCAAGCACACGATGGGCAAGTCCTGCCTGTACTTCAAGCGGCTCGCTGACCTCGACATCAAGGTACTTGAGCGGCTGATAGTCGGCTCGCTCGAGGAGCTGAAGCAGCGCTATGGCTGAGAATGCGGTAGCGAAGCACTCGGCGGTGGGGACGGCCGCCTTGAAACTTGGTTAAACTGAGCTTGCCCGCAACGACGGCCACTTCATTCAAACGTCAGACAGCGTCACAATTTACTGCCACTAAAATGATCAAAGGGGAGTTATTGTATGTTTGCATCATATCGCGTCATTGCCGCGTTGGTTATTTCCATGTTCCTGGCCTCATGCGCACATCAACAAAAGCTTGAATCCACGCCCTCCGCGGGGGCTAAAGATATTGCAGGTGCCAAGGGGACTTTCGAGTTCAAGCCCGCCGATTGGAAGGAATCTGAAACCTCATTTTGGAAAGACAGTGATGGCGTGAAGCCCGGCGTGGCCGGCTGCCATATCGGCACAGACGAGTCTGGCACGCCGAATGGCCGGATGTTTGGCGAGGCCTGTCTTGCCAGCGGGCTTTTGGTGGAATCCAACCCGGGAGCGGATCAAGTGCACAGCCACAAAAACGATATCGGGCATCCGGACACCATTGATTGCAAGGCATGGTGTAAGTCATCCGGCAAATCATCCGGCAAATGCGAAGTCGCCAAGGCACCGCCCTGCGAAAGTTCAGCCATGTGTGCCTGCAAGTAAATGCGGCCTGACCGGGCGCTTGGAGATTGGCATGATTAACCAGGTTTTTCTTACCCTTCCGGTCACCGATCTGCAGAGGTCGGTGGCTTTCTTCACGGCGCTCGGATTTCCCCAAAATCCGCAGTTCAGTGACGAGACGGCGGCGTGCATCATCATCAACGAGACCGTTTCGGTCATGCTGGGCACCCACGCCAAGTTCCGGGAGTTCACCCCCAAAGCCGTCTGCGATACGAGTCAAGCGGTTGAAGTCTTGATATCCCTCCGCTGCGAGAGCCGCGAACAGGTCGATGCATTGGTTGCCAAGGCGCTGGCGGCTGGCGGCTCCACCTACGATACGCCCGAGGATCTCGGGTTCATGTACTCCCACAGCTTCGTTGACCCGGACGGCCACGGCTGGGGCGTGCTTCACATGGCTTCCCCGTCCGAAGCTTAGGCCTGATAGAACGATTTATACATCGCCATTTGCGTAGGAGATGAGCGCGTTGTTACGGTTCCGGTTGATTGTTCCTGCCCTGCTGCTTGCCCTCGGCTTTGCGGATGCCGCACGTAGTCAGGCGCCCGATTCAAATTCCTCCCCGGCCAGAGTCGACGTTCCCAAGGTCGAGCGCGAAGGCGTGTGGCAGCCGAGCGCTGAGGGATCCCAGGTGCCGCTCTGGCCTGAGAGTGTTGCGCTCGCCAAGCCCGATAGCGGCGATCATCCCGAAGCGACCGGCAATGGCTCGCCGCTTATTGCCGGCAGGAAATGGCATTGGGCAAGCTACGTCACGCGGCCGACCATGACCATTTATCGGCCCAAAGGCCGTAACAGCGGAGCGGCCATGCTTGTCGTGCCGGGCGGTGGCTTCCACGCCGTGGCAACCGATCTGGAGGGCACCGAAATCTGCGATTGGGTCATCCAGCAGGGCATGGCCTGCGTCCTGCTGAAATACCGGACGCCGCAGGTTTGGCCGAACAGAAACGGAAAGCAGCAGCGCCCGCAGGTGCTGCTGGGATTGGAGGACGGCCAGCGCGCGATGGTCTTGCTGCGCCAGCGCGCCTCCGTGTATGGCATCGATCCGCGCAAGATCGGCGTCATCGGTTTTTCCGCCGGCGCCTATCTGGCAACGGAATTGAGCAACACCGAACAGCGCAGCTATCCGGCTACGGACGATGCGGACCAGCAATCCCCACGCCCCGATTTCGCCATCATCGCCTACACGGCCCGTCTGTTGGATAACAGCGCGGGCAGAAACAACCTGCAACTGCAGCCGTGGGTCAAGATCAGCCCGAACGCTCCGCCGACACTCCTCATTCATGCCATGGACGACCCCGTCGACGATATCCGTCAGCCGATGGCCTACGCGTTAGCGCTGAACGATGCGGGCGTGCCGGTGGATATGCGCCTCTATGCCAAGGGCGGCCATGCCTTTGGACTGCGGCCAACCGCCGATCCGATCACCACGGAATGGCCCGCGCAAGTCAAACAATGGCTGCATAGCATTGGGTTTTTGTGATGCACCCACTATGCCACCTATCAAAAGCCACCTAAATAAACGAGGACTTCATATGCCTCGAAACTTGAATATACTTGAAATACCCGCGGCGGCGGCCACTCAATCAAACAGCAGTGCACACCATTTCTAGACCCGTAGATGGAGGAATTCATGGCTTGGGTTTATTTGCTTCTGGCAGGACTTTTTGAAATCGGCTGGCCGGTCGGCTTGAAAATGGCGCAGGACGCCGAAACCCGGGTCCTCGGCATCACGCTTGCCGTGGGCTTCATGGCGCTCAGCGGTTTTCTGCTGTGGCTGGCGCAGAAAGAAATTCCGATCGGAACTTCCTATGCCATCTGGACCGGCATCGGCGCGGCGGGCACGTTCATGGTCGGCGTTCTTTATTATGGCGATCCCGGCAGCCTCGGGCGCTACCTCGGCGTGGCACTGATCATTGCCGGTGTCGCCACCCTGAAGCTGGCGCACTGAACCATCAAGGCGCTGAACCGCTCCATGACGGATGCAAAGACCATACAACAATGACACTCCCGGCTAAACTTTCGACCATCCGCCAGATCGCCATCACCGTGAGCGACGTGGATACGGCCGTGGCGTTTTATCACGGCATTCTCGGTTTGGATCTGCTGTTCCGGGCCGGGCCGAATCTCGCGTTTCTGGATGCCGCGGGTGTGCGCATCATGTTGAGCACGCCGCAGGGCGCCGGAACCGTCGGCGGCAATTCGATTCTGTATTTCAGCGTCAGCGATATCAGCTCCGTGCATGACGCCCTGGTGCGGAATGGCGCCACCAGCGAACGGGCGCCGTCATTTGCCGCACAAATGCCGGATCACGACCTGTGGACCGGATTTCTGCGTGATCCGGACGGCAATCTCGTCGGTCTGATGGAGGAAAAGCGCGGCTAAGCGGTCATACGGCCTCCCGGAAACCTGCGCCGCGGGCCAGACAAAGCCTTAATGACGTATGGCATATGCGTCGGTTCAGCTCTTATTTTAAGGTAACGCATCATCAGTGTCTCAGCGAGCCCGCCATGCCCCGGAAAACCCTCACCGCGATATTTGCGTTTGTCATCGGCATGTTGGTCGTGCTGGCCCTGATCAAAATTGCGTCCAGCGGCTTCGCGTTCGGTCAGCATCTGGCGCAGCTCACGGACCGGCCCTGAGGGCCGGATGCCCTCTGGCACACCGACTGGAGATTCCCATGCCCGCCCCTGCAAAATCCGGCGTTCTGTTCTACGCCAAAAACCTCAATGCGGTTTCCGCGTTCTACGAAACACTGCTTAACGCCAAGGTATTGAACGCCGATGAGATGCATCGCGTGTTGCAGTCGCCCGATGCGCAGCTGATCATCCATGCCATTCCTCCCCAATATGCGGATGACATTGTTGTTGCCGTGCCACCGGTGCCGCGCGAAGACCAAGCCATCAAACCGTTCTTCACCGTGAATTGTCTTGATACTGCCGTCGCGCAGGTTGAAGCCCTGGGCGGCGTTGTGGTCGGGCCGATTTGGCCGGGGCCGGGCATGCGCGTGCGCAATGTGTGTGATCCGGAAGGCAACATCATCCATCTCCGCGAATTGGACTGAGCGATGCAGAGCCAAGCACCCGTCGGACGCTGGCTGGCGATCACGCTCGGCGTGGGTGTACTTGCGCTGATTGGCGCCGTGGTGGTGTGGGTGGTTTACCCGGATGTGCTGATCGATGCATTCATCCGTTTATTGCCGGTGGTGCGCTAGCTTGCACGCGATTTCCGATTACACTGAAGCAGCTGTCACTCCATTGAGGAATCGCCCATGCTGCTCCGCACCCTTGTTCTGGCCTTGGCCGTTTTTGCCTCCGCACCGGCCAGCGCCCTGTACGATCCGAAACCGAACGCCCTGCTCGAACCGGCCATCGGCCGCTGGGCCGGCACGCTGACCTACCGCGACTACCAGCAGCCCGACAAAATGGTCACCCTTAATACCACGATGACCGCGACACTGGCCGGACCCAACCAACTCACCCTGTATTACGTGTTCGATGACGGCCCGGGCAAGACCGTGTATTCCTACGAGAGCATGCAGTTCGATCTGGACGCCAAAAAGCTGGTGTGGATTTCCGGCGCCAACAAGCCCGAGCGCAGCACCTACACCATCACCGCATCCAGTCTGGTGGACGGCATCGGCACGATGGCCTTCGAGAAAAAAAGCGATGACGGCATCAACCGCTTCCGGCTTGAGCTCTCGGCCTCGCAGTGGCTTCTGGAAAAAAACGAAGTTGACGCCGCTGGGACATCACGTCTGCGCAACCGCTACCTCTTCAAGCGGCCGTGAAGTGGAGCTGCGCCGGATGCCCACTGAAGCGATGACGAGTAACGCCGACTGGAACGCTTTTCTGGCCGCACTGCCGGCCGCCAGCCCCTTGCCGTTTGCCCTGCACAACCGGCCCTGCTGCCGACTGGACCTGAGCGATGGCAACACCGATCTGCAGGGTTTCGACCCGGGCGTGACTGCCGACTTCAGCGCGTTCATTGAGCAACAGATTTCTGCTGCAGGCGCCGAGTTTGCCGCCGGCGGGTACGGTGAGAACCGCACCCTGTATGCCATGAGCCCGGTGTTCTCGGCGCAGGGCGATGGCAGCGAACCGCGCACCCTGCACTTGGGTGTGGATCTTTGGCTTCGTGCCGGCACCGGCGTGCATGCGGTGCTGCCCGGCCGTGTGCATTCCTGCCAAGACAATGCCGCCTTCGGCGATTACGGCCCGACCCTGATTCTGCAACACCGCCTCGGCGGCCGAATCTTTTACACGCTTTACGGACATCTGGCACGCGAAAGCCTGGACGCCTCGCCGGTGGGTCGCGAAGTGCTGGCCGGCGATGTGCTGGGCTGGCTGGGCACGCCGGAGGTGAACGTGGGTTGGCCGCCGCATCTGCATTTCCAGATCATCACCGATCTGCTGGATTACATCGGCGATTATCCCGGCGTGTGCCGCCCTTCCGAAGCGGCGCAATGGATGGCGCGCTGCCCGGACCCGAATTGGCTGCTGCGCCTGCCCGCTTTGGAACACAGCGCATAACGCCCTGCGCCTTGGGTACACTGGTCCGGGATGCCGGTTTTCTGCTTATTTTTGGAGTGATGTTCATGCCGCAAACCAATGCGATGCGTACCCGGAGCCTTCTCACCCTTGCCGTGGCCTTGTTTGAAGCGGCCCATCTGGGCTGGGAATATACGCATGGCGGCGTGGTCAGCCACCACATTCTGCAACGGCCGGACCTGCCCGCGATTTCGAATGGGTGGGGTTTGGTGCTGCTTCCGGTTCTGGCCTGGTTTCTCATCGGGCGGATGCAGGCCAGAAGCGGCCTGAGTCCGCACGGCTTGCCCGCGCGCGCCATCGGCCTGCGCTTTCTGGCTGCGCTGGCATACGGCGCCGCGCTGTCCACGTCCTTCGCCTTGGGCCATGAAAGCGCGACCACAACGCTGTTCTTCGGCCTGTTTGCGCTGGCCGTGGTGTTCGCCCTGTACCGGGCCGAGCTTTTCCTCGGCTTCGTGCTCGGCATGAGCTTCGTGTTCGGTGCCGTGCTGCCGACTGGCATCGCCTGTGTTTTCGCGGCGCTGTCCTGGCTGCTGCATCGTTTGGCGCGCCTGCTCGGCGACGCCGTCAGACGGCTTGTCGCCTGGGTGCGTTCTAGCGGTTCTGGCTGAAGCAGAATCCCTTATACTAATCGCAGATTCGATTGGACAAGGGGATGCCATGCGTTCACCGTTTCCCATCCTGATTTTTGCGCTCGGCAGTCTGGCGGCGGCGTTGCCGTGTGCGGCGCAGAGCGGCTTCGATTATCTGGGCGGTCGGAAATTCGCCTGCCGTCTGGATGCCGCACATCAGGAAATCATCTTCGTCGATTTCGACTTCGGTTCAGACAAGACGGTGATCGGCAAAATGGGCATCGCGGTCTGGGTCAACGGCACGCCTTACACCCAGGTCTACGATGTTCGCGGACGTACCGACCGCTTCGGCGAAAACACCTACAAGGTCTACATCGAAAACTACACCCGGGTATCCTCGGATCAGCCGCCGGCCGGCCAAGCCTGGGCGTCGCGCTACTTGGATGAATTCACCCTGCATGATGCCAATGGCAATCGGCTGAGTGGCCGACACACGACTGTCACCGCCAGCTCGGGCTACAACAGCTCGACACGGCTGATCTACGACTCCAACTGCAGCGAACACCGGCCGGGCAATTAGACGCCATTACGCCTGATGCCCTGAAAAACGACCTAGACCGATCGTTCACAGCCGATTGGCTATACTCGTTTCGTGTACATGCCAGCGTGCATGTGTTCTGACCCAACCCGGAGTTGATCATGGAAAATGCAAAACGCGCATCCGATACCCCCATCGCCGTCGTGGTCGAAGCCGGCAAGGACTATTGGTGGTGTGCCTGCGGTCTGAGCAAGAACCAGCCATTCTGCGATGGCTCGCACAAAGGCAGCAGTTTCACCCCGGTCAAGCATCACGCCGAAAGCGCGGGCACCGTGTATTTCTGCGGCTGCAAAGCGACGCAAAAAGCGCCCCTGTGCGACGGCAGTCATAAGCGCACCTGAGCATTCCGCCATGGCCGCGCTGCCGGATCTGCTGCGCTTGTTCCGCCTGGCTGCTGTGCTCGGCCTCATCCCGCTGATCCGCTCCTGCGACGATACCGGCATGGCTCAGACCTTGGGCTTTCCAATGCCGGTGTTGGAGGTATGGAATGTGAACTACCGCCTCGAGACCCTGCATGGCCTGATGCTGGCCATCAATGTAGCGCTGTTCGCGGTGCTGGCAGCGTGGCTGTGGATCAAACGACCGGCACAGCTGAAACGTCTGGGGCATTGGCGGCTGGCGACAGTGATGATGGGGGTGGCAGCCTTTAATTTTATTGTCGGCTGGGTGATGTTCTTTCCGCTGTTGCCGGTGGCGCTGGTGCTGGGATCACTGACGGACTGGGTTTCCTTCAGCGTGTGGTTCGACGTGCTGTCACGGCTTTTGCTGGCCGGGATTGTCTGGCTGGCGATGACGGTGCTGGTACCGGCGCAAAGACCGGAGCCAAGACCGGATTAAACCGCACAGGACGCCGGGCGGAGAGTCCCCTATACTGGTCCAAGGCCTGATGCGATCAGGGGATGTATTGCATGCGGCCGGATTGACGCCTTCTTCTGCCACAGGCACCGGCCGGTCCCCGCGCCCGGCGCCATGCAGCACTTGCATCCCGTTGTGTTGTTGCCGGAGCCGTCATGAATCTTGAAACCCTCGCGAGTCTTTCCCAGATTGTCGGCACCGTCACCATCGTGGGCGGCACGGTATTCGGCCTGATCCAGCTCTGGGAACTGAAAAAGCAGCGCCGCGATGCGGTGGCCGGCGATCTGATGCGCACCTTCATGGACGCCGATCTGGCGCAGGCCATCACCCTGATCCGGGCGCTGCCCGATGGCGTCTCGGCCGAGGAACTGCGCAATGCCGGACCGGAAACCGAACGTGCCGCGGTGCTGATCTGCACCACCTTCGAAACCATGGGTCTGCTGGTGTTCCAGCGCATCGCGCCGTTCTCGCTGGTCACCGAGCTGGCCGGCGGCATCACCGTGGTGATGTGGCACAAACTCGGCCCGTGGCTGACCCAGATCCGCAAGGAACAATCGCAGCCCTCGTGGGCCGAGTGGTTCCAGTGGCTGGCCCAGCAATGCCAGCGCCACAAGAATCCGGGCGCGCCGGCGTATGAACTGCACGATCGCTGGACGCCGTGAACGCTGCCGCGCCGGCTGGATTCAGGGATCCAGATTCCAGCCGAAGTCCCAGCGCCACTTGGACGTGATGCCGCTTTCCAGCTCGACATCGCTCCAGGAATAATTCCAGCCGACGCCGACGAAGAAGTGCTCGCTCAACGGGCGGCGCAGGCGCATTTCCAGATTCACGTAGCTGCCGTCATCGAAGGATTCCAGCGCCTGCAATTCGGCGCTGAAGGTGCTCTTGGCGAATACCGGCCAGAGCGCGCGGGCGTACAGCCCGGCGGCCGGGCCTTTGAACGTGCCGGTATCGCGGGTCAGCGACAGATAACCGAGCGCCGGCCCGAGGCGCAGGTACTGCTCGGGGGTTTCCCACAGCCGCCAGCCGTAGGCGGCGCTCAGGGTCAGGGTGTCGTCGGTGCCGGTGCTGGTCAGTTCCTGGGTGGCCAGCAGGCGCGCCGAGAGGATGCGCTCGTCGCTGATGAATTTATCGTCGCTGACGCTGAGCAGCCAGTCGTCATCATCGAGCTGATCGTTCTTGCGTTTGTAGGCGTAGGACACGGTGCTGTAAAACGCATGCCGTTCGGTCAGCCGGTCGAGCTTGAAGCTCATGTCCAAGCGCTCTTCCGGCGTCTGCAGGCTGCCGCGGTCCAGCGCGATTTTGCCGCTGACTTCGGCATGCCACTGCACCGGCGGCACGGCGGTGGTTTCAGAAGTTACGCCCGCATCCGGCGCGGTGCTTTCCAGCCGCACTTTATCGGCCGGCACCTTGATGCGGCCCAGGGTTTCGCTGTCGAAATGAATGATGCCGTTCTTCTGTTTGATGACGCGTCCGACCAGACGCTCGCCGTTGGCACCGATCAGCACCTCGGCGGCGGCGGCGGGAATCACGACGGCCGACAGGACGGCGGCAAAGGCAATATGGCGTAACGGGGTCATTGGCGTAATTTGGCAACACATGATGTTCCGATTCTACCGCGCCATCCCGCGATACAGAAGTGGACGGCCACGCGCGGTGCATGGCACACTCGCTGCAATGGTGATCGCGGAGAAACGCACATGCTCTTGGACAATCGTTCAATTCGACACCTGCTGACTGTGCTTGTGTTGGCACTGCTGCCGCAGGCGGGCAGCGCGGCCTGCACTTGGAACGAGCCAGGTCGCATCTGGGACTACAAGGGCAGCATCGACGGCAAGTATCCGATTCGGATGTCGCTGGTGTTCGCTGCCGATGAACTCAACGGCATCTACGTCTACGCCAGCCAGCTGCGCGATATCCGCATCCGCGGCCACATCGGCAAAGACGGCAGCGTCCGGCTTGACGAATACGGCACGGATGGCCGCATCAGCGCCCGCTTCACCGGTTCATTCCCGGAACGCGATCCGCAGGGCCGCTATGGCGACAGCGTGCTGGCCTGCGAAGTGCTGGTGGGCCAGTGGCAGTCCGCCGATGCCAAGCGTGCGCCATTGCCGTTTTATCTGTCAGCCGAAGGTTCCATTTCCGGCAAACTCGGCAACCGCTACGGCGCCATCGGCGCGGTCAGCAACCAGGCCGTACACGCACCGGCGGAGCGTTTCTGGCGCGCACTCAAGGCCGGGGACCGCAACGCGGTGGCGGTGGAAATCCGCTATCCGATCAAGGTCACGCTCAACGGCAAAATCAAAACCCTGCGCAACGCCGCCGAACTGCTGGCGGTGTACGATGCGGTATTCTCCCCGGCCTACCGCAAGGCCATCGCCGCGGCGATTCCGCGCAACATGTTCGTGCGCGATGAAGGCGCCATGCTCGGCAACGGCGAAGTCTGGTTCGGCGCCAACGGCAAAGTCATCGCGCTCAACAATTACTGAATCCTGATGAGCACACTCTCCTTCCGCTGGGCCCGCCTGCATGAACTGACTGCGCCAGAATGGCACGTCGTGCTGGCCGCCCGCGAAGCGGTATTCATCGTCGAGCAGAACTGTCCGTATCAGGATGCCGATGCGCTTGATGCGCAGTCCTGGCACCTCACCGGCACCTGTGACGGGCAACTCGCCGCCTATCTTCGCGTGGTCGATCCGGGCTGCAAATCGGTGCATGCCGGCATGTTCTACGCTGAACCCTCGATCGGGCGCGTGCTGACGGTTTCGGCGTTCCGGGGCAAGGGTTTCGGCCAGCAACTGATGCGCGAAGGCATTGACGGCTGCACGCGTCTGTTTTCCGGCCAGGGCATCCGCATCAGTGCGCAGTCCTATCTGCTGGACTTCTACCGATCGCTCGGCTTTGTTGAAGTCGGTGATGAATACGACGAGGACGGTATACCGCATTTCGAGATGCTGCGTGCGCCGGACTGAATTCGTATGCCATGCCGGACGCGGCCGGCGCGTCTGGCTATAATCCCGAGAAGCGCGCAACCCCGGTGGTGACCAATGGCGAAATGGCGATACCCGATGCTCGGCCTGCTGGCCGCCCTGATGACGCCGCTGGTTATGGCCGCCGGACTGCCGGCCTACACCGGAAAATTCAACGAAGCCTACCGGCCGGCCTATCACTTCACGCCGCCGAACGGCTGGATGAATGATCCGAACGGACTGATCTTCCACAAGGGCCGCTATCACCTGTTCTACCAGTACCATCCGGACGCCACGGTGTGGGGCCCGATGCACTGGGGCCATGCCGAAAGCACCGACCTGACCCATTGGACGCACCAACCGATCGCGCTGTACCCGGATGCGCTGGGCTGGATCTTCTCCGGCAGCGCGGTGACCGACAGCACCAACAGCGCCGGCTTCGGCGCCGAGGCCTTGGTGGCGGTGTTCACCTACCACAACGACGCGATTTGGAAACAGGGCCGCAAGAACACCGAAAGCCAGGGTCTGGCTTACAGCCTGGATGCCGGCCGCAGCTGGACCAAATACGCCGGCAATCCGGTGCTGGATAATTCCGGCGAACAGGATTTCCGCGATCCGAAAGTGTTCCGCCACGGCGACGGCTGGCGCATGGTGCTGGCCGCCGGCGACCGCATCAAGATCTTCTCCTCGGCCGATCTGAAGCAGTGGCGCTTCGAAAGCGATTTCAAGGAGGACGAACCCGGCGCCGATCTCGGCGTGTGGGAATGCCCCGACCTGCTGCGCCTGCGCGCCGAGGACGGCCGCGAACGCTGGCTGATGATCGTCAACCACGGCGACAAGGCCCCGAACGGCGGTTCCGGCACGCGCTATTTCGTCGGTGATTTCGACGGCCGTCAATTCACCGCCACGCAGCCGGCGCGCTGGCTGGATGCCGGCACCGATTTCTACGCCGGGGTGAGCTTCGCCGATGCGCCGGGCGGCAAACCG
>NZ_JAPDUI010000015.1 GCF_025980345.1 Arenimonas sp. GDDSR-1
AAAGGGCTTGCCGCACGCTTTGACCTGAAGCGTCTGGAACCGGTGCCGGTGTATCTGATCGGCGGCATGGCCAGTTATTGGGTGATTGAACGGGTGACCGGTTTCTGGAGCTGATAGAATTTCCGGTGAATTTGGAAGCCTATGTTACTGATTGTATGAACACTAAACCGATTAAAGCAAAAAGTCTGGTGATCGTTACCTTAATCGGTTGCATGTATATCGGATGCAGTTCTGCATCGGACGACATGCAGTCACAATCGACTGATCAAGCAAAGATATTGGATAGTGTGTTGGTTTGGGGTCGTGGTATCAGTGACATTGGCACCAATCTATCAGCCTCGCAAGGCACCGTTGGATATCTCGATTTCGAATTCCGTCCTTTGCTGCGCACCGGTGAAATCCTTGAAACCATTCCCGGCGTCATCGCGACCCAGCATTCCGGCGAGGGAAAAGCCAATCAATTTTTTCTGCGCGGATTCAATCTCGATCATGGCACTGATTTTGCCGGGTTCGTTGACGGGGTACCGGTCAATATGCGGTCCCACGGTCATGGCCAAGGGTATCTGGACTATAACTTCATGATTCCCGAGCTGCTGGAGCGCGTGGATTACCGCAAGGGGCCATATTTCACCGATGTCGGAGATTTCAGCGCGGCCGGTACCGCAAACATGGTCACGGTTGATGGTCTGCCGGCACCGATGGCAAGCCTGACCCTCGGCGAATCCGGCTATGTGCGGGCGATGACGGCCATGAGCGGCAATGCCCATGGCGGTGAATGGCTCGGCGGCATTTCCTTTACGGCCGACAACGGGCCGTGGCAGCTGGATTCTGACCTAACGCAGGTTTCGGGCCTGCTCAAATACCGTTCGGAGGGTGAAAGCGGTCGATGGGGGCTGCAGATAGGCGGTTATGACGCCAGCTGGAACGCCACCGATCAAGTGCCTTTGCGGGCGATCGAGAATGGTCTGATTGACCGCTTCGGTTATATCGATCCGGACCTGGGGGGCGAGACCCACCGCTACTGGTTGGCAGTCGATGGAGAGGTCGGTAACTGGACGTACAATGCCTATGTGGTCGACTATTTCCTTAACCTGACCTCCAACTTCACCTACTTTCTGGATGACCCGGTAAACGGTGACGAGTTCCAGCAGCGCGACGAGCGCTGGTTTGCTGGATTCAAGGCCGTCAACAGCCATGAACTGGATTCCGCGGAATATCCGACGGTGCTCGAGATCGGCACCGATCTCCGCTACGACAGCATCGGTGCCGTCGGCCTTTACCGCTCCGTCGATGGCATCAAGACCGAAACCGTTCGCGAGGACTCGGTCGATGAACTCAGTCTCGCGTTGTTCGCGCAGGCGGAAACGCGATGGACCGATACGTTCAGGACCATGATCGGCGTCCGCGCCGATTACTATGACTATGATGTCACCTCCAGCATCGACGTCAACAGCGGATCGGGAGGTCAAGGCATCATTGCGCCGAAATTCGCCGCGACGTGGCGGGTGGCGGAGAATGTCGAGCTGTACGGCAATTACGGTGGCGGATTCCACTCCAATGACGTGCGCGGTGCGGCCATAAACGTCGATCCGAACACGCTAGAACCGGCCGATCCAGTTGATCTGCTGGTGCGCGCGGAAGGTGCCGAAATCGGCGCACGCCATGCCGGTCCCGGATTCAATACCAGTCTTGCCGTATTCTGGCTGAGTCTTGATTCTGAATTGCTGTTTGTGGGCGATGGTGGAACCACTGAACCGAACCCGGCTTCGCGACGCTATGGCGTTGAATTTTCCTGGTTCTGGCAGCCGCTGGAGGATTTAACCATGGATTTTTCTGCCGCCTGGACCGATGCGCAGTTCAGTGACCTGCCTGACGGGCAGAACCATATTCCCGGCGCCATAGCCAGCGTTCTGGCTGCTGGGGCGAACTACAAATTCACCGACCGTTTCAGCGGAACACTCCGCATGCGCCATTTCGGATCGGCGCCCTTGATTGAAGACGGGTCCGCTTCATCTGAGGCTACCACCCTTTTTAATGCGGGTGTCTACTACAGTTGGGATCGTGCGCGTCTCAGTCTTGATGTTTACAACTTGTTCAATGCCAAAGACGCTGACATTACCTACTATTACCCGTCACGATTGCCCGGCGAAGACGATGCGGGAGTCAGTGACTTCCACATCCATCCTATTGAACCGCGCCAAGTCCGGCTAGGACTCCGGGTCAGTTTCTAAATCAGTCTGCCGATCCCCGCTTCAAGGCCTCATCCGACCAGCCCCCGCCCAGGGCGCGGTAAAGATCGACATGCGCCAACAGCAGGTCACGGCGTGCGCGAGCCAGTTCCAGTTCGGCCGAATACTGCCGGCTTTCGGCATCCAGCACTTCCAGATAGCTGTTGACCCCGGCCTTGTAGCGCATGCGCTGCAGGCGGGTATTTTCAGGTCAGCGCGTTGCTGACTTCCCGCAGCGCATTGAGCACGGTGGCGCGGTAATTCAAGGCGGCGATTTCGGCATTGGCACGCGCACCACGCACGCCATTGACGCCTCGGCCCCAATCCACCAGCGGCAGACTGGCATTCGGCCCCCACGAGGTTACGCTCTGGGTGACGCCATCGTTGCTCAGGGTGTCGCCCAGGTCAATGCCGACCAGTCCGAAGAAACCGCCCAGGCCGATGGTCGGCACTGGAAAGCGATTGGCGATAGCCACGCCGATGCGTGCGGTAGCCGCTTCCAGCGCATGTTCGGAGGCGCGCAAATCCGGGCGGCGTTCCAGAAGCTCGCTGGGCAGACCGGCCTTCGGCAGCGCCGGCACCTGAGGCATCGCACCTTCCGCGTTGCGCAGGATCGGTCCGGGTTGGCCACCCAACAACAGACTCAACGCGTTTTCGGTGGCGATGATGGCCTGTTCGATTTTCGGCAGCTGCATGCGGGTGCCGGCCAGCTGGGCGATGGCCTGCTGCTCTTCGGCCCCGGAAGCGACGCCGCCGCGGAGCAGGGCGCGCACCAACGCCAGCGATTCTTCCTGGCTCTTGATGTTGGCGCGGGTGATGACCAGCTCCTGGTCGAGTTCGCGCAGATTCAGCCAGGTACTGGCGGTGGTCGCCACCAGCGTCGACATGACCGCGCGTGCACCGTCTTCGCTCGCCAGCAGTTCAGCGCGCGCGGCCTGATTGGAGCGACGGAGTTTGCCGAAAATGTCCAGCTCCCAATTCAATACGGCGCCCAGACTGTAACTGTTGTCGCTGGCGGCGGAACCGCTGGGGCTGGTGCTCAGCCCGGCTGAAAGCGTCGGCAGAACCTGGGATTTCGCGATGGCGCTCTGCGCGCGTGCAGCCTCGATGCGGGTCAGCGCGATCTGCAGATCAAGATTGCGTTGCACCGCCATTCGGAGGACAGCCGAGAGCTCCGGATCCTGGAACTGTTCCGACCAGGCGATGTCGGTGATGCTGCGGGACTGCGCTTCGGCCAGTGCCGCGCCACGGTAGCTTGGATCGAGAGCAAGATCCGGCCGTGTGTATTCCGGACCGAGCGCGCAGGCGCCGAGCAGGCTGATCGAGATGGCCAGCGTCAATGTCCTGAGCTTCATGCCTGTTCTCCCGCGGCAGCGGCCGGTTGTGATCCGCGGTCGAAGCGTTCCGACAGTCGGGTGATGATGACATACAGCGCCGGCACCAGAAGCACCGACAGCACGGTGGCGGTCAGCATGCCGACCAGCACCACGGTCCCGACCGATTGCTTTGATGCCGCGCCGGCACCGGAGGCGATGAACAGCGGCACCACGCCGAGAATGAAGGCGAACGAAGTCATCAGGATCGGCCGCAGGCGCAGCTTGGCCGCTTCCACCGCCGATTCGACGATGGGCATGCCGGATTCGCGGTTCAGTTTGGCGAACTCGACGATCAGAATGGCGTTCTTGGCCGCGAGTCCGATCAATGTGACCACGCCGATCTGGCCGTACACGTTGAAGTCCATGCCACGCATCAAAACGCCGAGATAGGCGCCCAGCATGCCGAATGGCGCGGCCAGCAGCACGGCCATCGGCACCGACCAGCTTTCATACAGCGCGGCCAGGAACAGGAACACCACGACCACCGACAGGCCCATCACCAGCGCGGCGGCGTCGCCGGATTCGATTTCTTCCTGGGTCTGGCCGGTCCAGACGTAGCCGAAGTCCGGGCCGAGAGTTTCGCGCGCGGTTTCTTCCAGTGCGGCGATGGCTTCGCCCGAGCTGAAACCCGGTTTCGGACTGCCGGTGATGTCGGCCGAGCTGTACAGGTTGTAGCGCTGCAGGAAGCGCGGTGCATTTTTCGGTACCGCCTTCACCACTGTATCGAGCGGAATGATCTGTCCGCTGTTGCTGCGCACGAACAGTTTCGACAGGGTCGAGATGTCGCGGCGGTAATCGGCATCGGCCTGCATGGTGACTTTGTAGTTCTTGCCGAAGCGGGTGAATTCATTGATCTGCGTGCCGCCCAGGTAGGCCTGCATGGCACCGAAGACATCGTTCAGCGGTATGCCGAGTTTTTCCACTTTGTCGCGGTCAACCTCGAGCCGGTAGCCCGGGGTATTGGCCTGGAACGAGGTGCTGATGCGTCCGATGGCCGGTTTTTTGCGTGCGGCTGCGATGAATTCCTGGGCCTTGGCAGCCAATTCGTCCGGGCTGTGATCACCGCGGGACTGCAGCATCAGTGAAAATCCGGAAACGTTGCCAAAGCCCGGCAGGGCAGGCGGGTTGAAGGCAAACGCGGCTACTTCGGGAATGCCCATCATCAGTTTCGGATTGAGTCCCTGGATGATGCCTGCGGCCTGCAGTTCGGGCGTGGCGCGCTCCTCCCAGGGCTTGAGCTGCACCACCACCATGCCGGCATTGGGTGCGGCCGTACCCGACATCAGATCGAATCCGGAGATGGCCAACACGCCTTCCACGCCATCCTGTTTCATCACCATGCCCTGTACCTGGCGCAGCGCTTTGGCCGTGCGATCGCTCGAAGCCGCTTCAGGCAACAGGGCGTGCACGAAGAAAGCGCCTTGGTCTTCCTCGGGCACAAAGCCGGTCGGGGTCATTTTGGTCAAGCCCGCCAGTGCGGCGCCAAGCACGACCATGATCAGCACGATGCGGCCCAGTCGCCGGATACCGGCGGCGGCGATGCCGGTATAGCTGCCGGTCAGGCGGTCGAACTGGTGGTTGAAGCCGTTGAAGAAGCGCTCCATCAGTCCGGGCTTATCGGTATGCACTTTGGGCTTGAGCAAGATGGCGCACAGGGCCGGAGTCAGGGTCAGTGCCACCAGTGCCGAGAACATGGTGGAAACGGCGACCGTCAGCGCGAACTGTTTGTAAAGCTGGCCGGTGACGCCGGGCACGAAGGCCATCGGCACGAAAACCGCCGCCAGCACCAAGGCGATGGCGACGACCGGGCCGGACACCTCTTTCATGGCGGCGTGCGTGGCTTCGCGGGCATTCAGATGCAGCGCATGCATTTTGTGTTCGACTGCTTCCACCACCACGATGGCGTCATCGACCACGATGCCGATGGCCAGCACCATGCCGAACAGCGACAGGGTGTTGATCGAGAACCCGAGCAGCTGGTAGGCGATGAAGGTGGCGATCAGCGAGACCGGCACGGCCAGCATGGGAATGAGCGTCGCGCGCCAGCTCTGCAGGAACAGGAACACCACCACCAGCACCAGGATCAGTGCTTCCACGAACGTATGCAGCACTTCCTCGACCGAGGCTTTGACGAACTCCGAGGTGTCGTAGACGATGCGGTAATCGAGATCTTCGGGAAAGGCGTTCTTCAGCCTTACCAGTTCGGCCTTGACCAGGTCGGCGGTTTCCAGCGCGTTGGCGCCGGGCGAGAGCGTGATGCCGAGCGCCGCCGCGGGATTGCCGTTGTATTCGGCGGTCTGGCTGTAGCTGTTGGCACCGAGCTCGACACGGGCGATGTCTTTCAGGCGGATGAAGCTGCCGTCCGGTTCATTGCGGACCACAATCTCCTCGAACTGCTTTTCATCGACCAACCGGCCCTGGATGCTGAGTGAATACTGCAGACCGGTGTCGGAGGAGGCTGGCGGCGTTCCGACTTTGCCGACGGCGGCCTGGATGTTCTGTGCGCGCACCGCGCGCGATACATCCGCCACGCTCAGGCCGAGCGCGGCCAAGCGGTCGGGCTTGAGCCAGATGCGCATGCCGAATTCGGAGCCGAACACCTTGACGTCGCCGACGCCCTTGATGCGTTTCAGGCTGTCGATCAGGTACAGGTCGGTGTAGTTGTTGATGAACAGGAAGTCGTAGGTCTGCTTCGGCGAGAACACGGTGGCATACAGCAGCGTGTCCGGCGAGGACTTCACCACCGAGATGCCGATTTCACGGACTTCTGGCGGCAGCGAGGCGGTGGCCAAGGCCACGCGGTTCTGCACTTCCACGGCCGCGATGTCGGGATCGCGCTCGAGTTCGAAGGTGACCGCAACCGATGATGAACCGTCATCGCCGGATGTCGACTGGATGGATTTCATCGCGGTCACGCCGTTGACTTTCTGGTCGAGTACGGCGGCAACGCCCTGCTGCACCGCCGAAGCGTCGGCGCCGGGGTAGAAGGCATTGATGTTGACCTTCGGCAGGGCGATATTCGGATACTGCGCGACCGGCAGGCCGATCAGGGTCAGGGTTCCGGCCAGCACCAGAAACAGCGAGATGACGATGGCGAAAACCGGGCGGTCAATGAAGAATTTGGCCATGGCGAACGGGCCTCAGGGGCGCGATGCGGCGGCGGGCGCGGCATCGAGTTGGGCTTCGGTAATCATGATCGGCTTCAATACCGTGCCGGGCCGAGCTTTTTGAATGCCCTCAACGACGATTTTGTCGCCGGCAGCCAGGCCGGATTCGATCACCCACAACGGACCGACGCGGGCACCGGGTTTGACCGGACGCTGCACGGCTTTGTTTTCGGGCCCGACCACGATGACGAAATACGCCCCCAGCTGCTGGATGACCGCACGTTCCGGCACCAGAATGGCCTGGCTCAGGTTCTCGCCGTTGACCCGGATGCGGGCGAACATGCCCGGTTTCAGGATGTTGTCGGGATTCTCGAATTCCGCCCGCAGGCGGTACGTACCGGTGCGGGCATCGAGTGCACGGTCGGAGAAATTGATGGTGCCTTCCAAGGGGTATTCGGAACCATCGCCCAAGGTCAATCGCACCTTGCGGGCGACCGAGCCAGCGGCCGGTTCGGCGCTGCCGTTGCGGCGCTGGAAGTCCAACACATCATTTTCGCTGACGCTGAAATACACCCAGGCCGGTTGCGCGCTGGAGATGCTGGCCAATACCGTCTGCCCGGCGCTGACCAGGCCGCCTTCGAAGATGTCGGCGTCGCCGATGCGGCCGTCAAAGGGGGCGCGGACCTCGGCATACTCCAGTCCGAGCTGGGCGGCATCGGCCTGGGCGCGGGTTTGTTTGGCCACGGCCACGGCATTGTCATACACCTGCCGGCTGATGGCATTCTCCGCCACCAGCGGACGGTAGCGTTCGACATCGAGTTGGGCGCGGCTGGCATTGGCTTCAGCGGCGGCGGCCTGGGCCCGGTATTCACGGGCATCGATGCTGAACAGCAGTTGCCCGCGCTTGACCAATGCACCGTCCTGGAAATGCTTGCCGGTCAGGATGCCGGATACCCGGGCACGCAGTTCCACTTCCTGCGAGCCGCGGACTTCGCCGATCAGCTCCTTGCTGATCGCGGTATCGCGCTGGATGACGTCCATCACCTTTACCGGCAGTGGCCCGGTGAATGGCGGAAGGATACGGGCGCAAATGAAAAAGCCGCAGCCCGAAGGCGGCGGCGTAGGGTCATTATAAGCAGATTTGTGACGGGGTTCACCGTCACAGGCGCCTCAGGGCCCGTGCGTATAGACCCGGTATGACCAAGGGGGCAGGGTCAATCCGTCCGGCTGCGGGAAGACGACCTCGCTGCCGCTGAAGTATTCGGTGTAGCGGCCGTGATGCAGGCTTTCCTCGAAGCGCACCTGCCGGGTTTCCGGACTGAAATTGATGACGGTGAACACCTTGTTGCCGTCCTTTTCGCGCACGAAGCTGAGCACCCGGTCCGGCACGGTATTGGGCACCTTGATCATGCGTCCGCCCCAGTCGGAATTGGCCAGCGCCGGATTGGCTTTCTTCAGCGCGGCAAGCCGGGTGTACAGTTCCGCCATCGGGTGCGCGCGCCACACGATCGGATCCTTTTCGAAGAAGGCCAGACGTTTCGGGTTACCGGCTTCCTGACCGTTGTAGATCAGCGGCATGCCTTCGCCGGTGAACGACAGCACGGTGGCCGCCGGTACGGCATCGCCGAACTTCTCGATGTCGGTGCCTTCCCAGGCATTGGCGTCGTGGTTGCTGGTGTAGGTCATGCGCATGGATCGGCGCGGCCAGGCGCTTTCGTTGTGCGAGTAGAACACGAACAGCTTGTCGAGCGTGGCCTTGCCCTGACTGAGCGCCGAGACCGCGTCGAACCAGCTCCAGGCGTAGCTCATGTCGAAGGCGTCGTAGTGCATGTCGCGGGTTTCCCACTCGGCCAGCAGGAATACCGGTTTGACCTTTTCCATCTCGCGGCGGGCGGTGGCCCAGAAATCCAGCGGCACGAAGCCGGCCACGTCGGCGCGGAAGCCGTCGACGCCGTACTCGCGCACCCAGTACACCATCGATTCGGTCATTTCCCTGCGCAGCGCCGGATTTTTGTAATCCAGATTGATGATGTCATGCCAGTCCCACCAGGGCGTCGGTTGGAAATCGCCTTTCCAGTCGCGCGCATACCAGTCCGGATGCTGCGTCACCCACGGGTGGTCCCAGGCGGTGTGGTTGGCCACCCAGTCCAGAATCACTTTCATGCCGAGTGCGTGCGCGCGGTCGATGAAGCGATGCAGGTCCGCCGGGCTGCCGAATTCCGGATTGACGCCGCGGTAGTCTTTCACCGAATACGGACTGCCGAGCGTACCCTTGCGGTTCTTGACGCCGATCGGATGCACCGGCATCAGCCAGATGATGTCGACACCGAGCGCTTTCAGGCGGGGCAGTTGTTTTTCCGCGGCACGGAAACTGCCCTCGGGCGTGAACTGCCGGGTGTTGAGCTGGTAGATCACCGCATGCTTCGACCATTCCGGGTGTTGCAGATGCACGGGCGCTTGCGGTTGGTATTTCTGCAGCGGATCAGCACCATGAACGGGCAAGGCGATTGATAGCAGCACGGCGAATAGGGTGAATAGACGGGGCATCATCGGCCTCAACGAATCTGGAGTTTCAGGGACTGCGCCGACCAGCGCAGGGGAATGTGCAGGGTGCGCGTGGCGGCATCGTAACGGCTGTCGTTGCGTGTCGTGCCGTCCACGCGGATTTCGGCGGCGGCCGCCGGCCAGTTGTGCACAACCAGTTCCACGGCGCGCAGGGCGGGCTTGCCCGCATAATCGCCTTGACGCGACAGGGTGATGTCGAGTTTTTGGCGGCTTTGGCTTGCCGAAAAATCCAGACGCTCGAATTGTTTGTCACGGATTGCATTCGGGTTTTGGCCGTCATCGTCATACATCAGGCCATTGGCCGACTTCACCGAGCTATCGGCATAGTAATGCAGTTGCAGCTTGCCGCTGTCGTACTGCGTGGTATTGCTCATATCGCCAGTGGCCATGGGAATGAAGGCGCCGGCTTTCACGAATACCGGAATGGTGTTCAGCGCAACCGGGGCCGCGATGGATTTGCCGCCGACTTGTTTGGCATCGGTCCAATAATCGAACCAGACACCCTTGGGAAGATTGACATTGACCGTTTTAGCGCCAGGCTCGGTGACCGGGGTGACCAGGAAGGCGTCACCCCAGAAATAGGTCTGCGCATTGTCGATCAGCTGCGGATTGCGTTCATCGCTGAAGAACAGCGGACGCATCAGCGGCATGCCGCTCAGGCTGTTCTGGTAAGCCAGCGTGTAGTTGTAGGGCAGCAGGCGGTAACGCAGGTTCACGAACGGACGCAGGATGTCCTGTACGGCCGCTTCATGGAACACCGGTTCGGACGGAATGTGGTCCTGGGCATGCGGCCGGTACACCGGCTGGAACACGCCGTACTGCAGCCAGCGGATATAAAGCTCCGGATCGAATTTCTCGCCGCCGGCGAAGCCGCCCAGATCCGAGTGCGTGTAGGCCAGCCCCAGCAACGACATCTGCAATGCCAGTTCCACCTGCGGTTTCAGGCCGCCCCACTCGCGCGACACATCGCCGGTCCAGGGCATCATGCCGTAGCGTTGGCTGCCGGCGAAACCGGAGCGCATCATGATGAACGGGCGTTCCTCGGGCGTATCCTTGCGGGCGTTTTCATAGACCATCTTCGCCCACTGGTGGCCGTAGGCGTTGTGAACGGCATCACCGCTGCCGATGCGGTGTTGTGCATCGCCCGGATGCACTTCCGGTTCGCCCAGATCGCCCCACCAGCCGGCCACGCCCTGCTTTTTCAGGCCGCGGTAAATGCTCCAGAACCAATCCTGGGCTTTCGGTTCGAAAACATCGACCAGGCCGGTGTTGCCGAAATAGAAATCGAAGGTTTTCGGTTTGCCGTCCGGCCCCGGGGTGATGGCGCCGGCGGCAACCGCTTCGGCCCAGCGTTTGGACGAGGTCAGGATGAACGGCTCGGTCACCAATATCGTGTTGATGCCGTCTTTCTTCAAATCGGCGATCAGTCCCTCCGGATCCGGAAACGCTTTTTTATCCCAGGCCAGATTGCCCATGTGGCCCTTGATGTCGGGACCGAACCAGTACAGATCCAGAATCAGCGCATCGACCGGAAATCCGGTCTGCTTGAATTTGGCCGCGGTGGCGCGGACTTCGGCATCATTGCGGTAGCCGAAACGCGAGGCGAAGTTGCCCAGCGCCCAGCGCGGCGGCAGCGGCTGGTGGCCGGTCACCGCCGTATAGTTCTTCAGGATTTCGGGATAGGTGTCGCCGGCCACCACCACATAGGCGGTGCGGCCATCGACCGCCGAGAAACTCAGCGTATTCCTGTCGGTTTTTCCTAAGTCGACCTCGCCACTGGCGGTATTGTCGAACAGCAGCAGGTATTTGTTGCTGGAAACCACCGCCGGCAGGCTGTAATACATCTGCTCGGCCTTGGTGGTATAGCCGTAGCTGGCCTTGTTGTAAAGCGGCAGTTTGTGGCCGCGGCGGTCCATGCCCAGCACGCGCTGGCCGGTGCCCATCAGCTTTTCCTGCGGCTGCAGCGCGAAGCCAAAGCCGCGTTTGCCGTCCTCGAGCTGCAGACCGCCGTTTTCCGCCAGCAGGGGCTTGCCGTTTTTCACGAAGCGGATGCGTAAAGGCGCTTTGTCGATCTGCACATGCAGATCCGGACTGCCGAAGCGCACCGACTTTTCGGTGTTTATCATGGCCAGCTTCATCGGCGGGATATCGGCATTGGCATCGATGGCGAATGAGTCGAGTTGCGTCATGCCGGCCGGCTCATAGAACACTTCCACGGCTTCGGTGTTGAGGAAGCGCACGCGCACGGTGCCTTTGTCGGTGGTCAAGAGCAAGGTGTTGCCGCTGCTGGAAGCGCGTTGCACCGTTTGTTCCAGGGCGGCAGCCGGAAGGCTGATGACGAAGGCGAGCGCGAAGCCCAGTCGGAATCGGAATGCGGTCATGGCAAGCCCTTAGTTCGGCAGTTCAAGAATGACGGATTGCAGCGGAGCCAGCTCCAGGGCGATGAAGCCCATCATGTTGACGACCTGCAGGCGGGGTTTGGCACTGCCCAAGCGCTCCTTCAGGCGGTAGTCGCCGTCACGCAGGTGCCATTCGGCGAGCAATGGCGGCGGCAGACGCAGCGTGAAGCGTTTGGTGTTGGTTGCGCTGAAATTACTGACGATGACCAGCTTCTGTTTGGCGTTGTAGCGTGCATAGGAGAACAGCTCGCCATCGTAACCGGTGTTGCCGATATTGGCTTTATGCAAATCGGAATAGTCCCCCATCAAAGCCGGCGCATTTCGGGTGAATTGCATCAGTTTCACGTAGTCGGCACGCAGTGCTTTTTCATCGGCATGCAGCGCGCCGCCGTCGAAACGGCCGCCATTCATCCAGCGCTGGTGAGCCGGTACGCCCCAGTAATCGAAAATCGTGGTGCGGCTGGCTTTGCCGAAGCCGGCATCGCCATCGCCTTTCTCGCCGACGTCCTGACCGAAGTACAGCATGGTCGGCGCGGTGCCGATGGTGGCCGAGACCACCATGGCCGGCAGGCCTTTGCGGGCATCACCGGCAAACGGCGCGCTGGCGATGCGCTGCTCGTCGTGGTTTTCCAGGAAATGCAGCAGATGCGGTTCGATATCGGCAAACTGCGTCCGGATGTCCACCAGACGGTCGGTGCTGGCCTTGCCCTGCATCACCAGTTTCAGGTGGTCGTAGAAATCGACCTTGTCGTACAGGTAATCCATCTTGCCCAGATGCAGGTAATCGCGGTACTGCTTCGGGTTGTAGACTTCCGCCAGCAGGGTCGCCTCGGGATCGGTGTGTTTGATCGCGCTGTTGAGATAGCTCCAGAACTCGACCGGCACCATTTCGGCCATGTCGTAGCGGAAGCCGTCCACGCCCTGCGCCAGCCAGAATTGGGTGATGTCGCGGAATTTTTTCCAGGACGAGGGCACATCCTTGCCTTGCCAGAAGGCGTGATGCGCACGCCAGTCCTTGCCGGCGTAATCGGCCGGCAGGCGCGGAAAGTCGGCGCTGCCGTCGGGTTTGATGCCGTAATTGATCTTGACCGTTTCGTACCAGTCATCGAATTTCGGCTGCACCGCGCGCGAACCGTTGCCGGTCCATTTCGCCGGGTTCTCGGCGAATTTACCGTCAACCTGTGGATGGTCTTCACCGTTGAGAACGCGGTAATCCGCCGGCCAGGCCGGCACCCGGAACGGCTGGCCGGGCACGTAATAAAAATCGTTGTTGCGGGCGTATTCCACCGAGGTGTCGTCATCGGCGCCGAAATCGCGCACGCCGGCCGGTGCGCCGCTGGAACGGTAGCCGCGCGCCACATGGTTCGGCACGATGTCGATCATCACCTTCAGGCCATGTTGGTGGGTGCGCGCCACCAGAGCGCGGAATTCATCCAAGCGCTTGGCCGGGTCACGTGCCAGATCCGGATTGACGTTGTAATAATCCTTGACCGCATACGGCGAGCCGGCGCGGCCTTTGATCACATCCGGATCGTCAGCGCCGATGCCGTAGGCGCTGTAGTCGGCCACCAACGCATGGTGCGGTACGCCGGTGTACCAGATGTGGGTCACGCCAAGCTGCTTGATGCCGTCCAATGCCTTGTCGTTGAAGTCTTCGAATTTCCCGACGCCGTTCTGTTCACGGGTACCCCAGGGAATATTGGCGGTCTTCTGGTTGCCGAACAAGCGGGTGAATACCTGATAGATGACGACCTTGCCGCTCTGCGAAGAGGCTTCGGCAGCCGGTGGCGCGGCGGCATGGGCGGGTGCTACCAGAAGCAGTGCGGCAAGAAAGCAGGAAAGGGTGCGGCGCGAAAGCATGGGCGGTCCTGAAATCGGGGTCTGGTCATGCTAAACGAGAAAGCCGGACCTGCCAATTTCCGGCACCGGCCGGCGCGTGAATACGTATGTATCCGCGCTGGATTAATCCTTTGCTTTGGCCGGCGCGGCGTATTTGCGGTCTTCCGGCACCACCTTCTCGCTGGCCGGATCAAGCACGTAGTGCGGCGACATGATCTGCACGCCGTAGCGGTTGAAGGTGTCCTGGATGTTGGCGTGCAGATCGCTGAGTGTCTGCGCACGGGTTTTCGGCTGATCGGCGGTGGCCTGGCACACCAAGCGGTATTCCGGGTAATAATCCGAGAGGGCGGTTTGATACACCCGCGGCGCCGGCTCGGTGCTCAGGCCATGGGTTTTGCCGGCCGCTTCCAGCAGCATGGCTTCCACCTGCCGCCAGGGCGTGTCGTAACCGATGGTGACCGTGGTGTCGAGGATGTAGCCGTTACCCTTGACCGTCCGCGAATAATTGCGGGTGACCGAACCGAACACGGTGGAATTGGCCAGGGTGATTTCCTCGCCCATGCCGGTGCGCAGACGGGTATTGAAAATCCCCAGGTCGGTGACCGTGCCCTCGTGGTCGCCGATGCGCACGTACTCGCCGATGCGGAAGGTGCGTGAATAGGTCAGGATCAGGCCGCTGGCGCCCTGGCTGACGACGTTGGAGGCGCCGAGCGAGAGCATCAGGCCGACCAGCACCGAAACGCCCTTGAACGCTTCCGAATCCGAGCCCGGCAGGTAAGGGTAGGCCATCACCAGCGCGAACAGCCAGATCACCACGGCGATGATCTTGCGCGTCGGTCCGGCCAGTTCGGCATCGATGAAACCCAGCCGGCTGTGGCCACTGGCGATCTGGTTGAAGAAGCTTTTGGACAGCTGGGTAGCCCAGTACGCCAAAAGGAAAATCACGATCGCGGTCAGCAGATCGGGAATGGCATGCACGATGGCGCTGCCGAATGATGCGGCGGTGCCGAGCAGGAAGCCGTTCAGGCCCTCGCCCCACGGGCGGGTGTAGGGGAACTGCGCCAGACTGATGCTCAGCCATTCATACACCAGCACGGCGGCAACGATGATGAACAGCAGGCGGGTGAGCTTCAGCAGCCAGGACAGCACGCGGATGCGCGGCACCAGTTCGACGCCGTTGACCGCCAGGCGTTTGGATTCGGTCATCGCCACCAGTTTGCGGTCGGCGAAGCGGCGCATGCGGGCCGCCAGCCAGAGCAGACCGGCCAGCACCAGCGTGGCGATGGCCGTGATGCCGGCGCCGCGCAGCAGACTGTCGGTGTTCCGGCTTTCACGGCTTTCACGCATGACCTGCTGCAGACGGCGTTGGGTCGCATTGACCGCCGCGGCCAGCGACTCACCGGCCAGTTTGTCGGTATCGTCCGGGGTCAGCACGAACACCATCACGCCGTCGATCTTGAAGATGGCACCGAGCGGATTGCTCTCCACGCTGACCACGGCATCGGGATTGCGTGCCAGCTCTTCGGTGATGCGGGCCTCGGCCCGTTCGGCACGCAGTGCCGGCGGCGCACCAAGCAGATTGCCGCGGAACACGGCCACCTCACGGTTGAATACCACGGCACTGGCGCTGTTCGGTGCTTGTGCAGCGGCAGGTTCGGCACTGGCCAGCACGGGGGCAATGGCGCTTGCCGCCGACGGGAGCAGCACCGCGATCAACAACGCGGCGGCGAGAGCGAACGGACGGCCTGCAATCATGGCGGAACCCGGAGCGGTGACGTGGCCTTCAGTCTAGCAAAAAGCCTGCGTGCGCGATTCAGTCCTTGAAGACGGCGGCATCCCCGGTACGCACCGTGCCGTCGCGCAACACCCGGCAACAGACGCCGCCGCGCCAGTGCGGGGTCAGCGCGTTTGTCAGGCCGTCGTGCTGGGCATCCATGCGCGGGCAGGGATCGGTTTCCAGCAGGATCTGCAATTCCACGTCGCCGATGCGCAGCACGCGTCCGACATCGGCCGCCGTAAAGCGCAGGCCGTCGATCAGCAGGTTGGCGCGGCGCACGGTCCAGGGCAGATCGGTACCCAGTTCGGCACAGGCGTCCTGCCAGGATTGCAGGCTGAGCAGTGTGACCTGCCGCCGTCCCGGTTTGCCGCGGGTGTCGGGAACCACGCCGGCTTCGCGGCTGATGGCCACCGATGCGATTTCCAGCATCGAGCCTTTGGCCTGCCGGCGGAATGCAATGGCGCTCAGTGTGGCCATGCGGGTTACGGTTTCCACGTCTTGTGCAGCAGGTTGGCGACGCCGAAGCAGGCCGGCGGATCACGGTTGCTGAGTACGATGAGCGTTTCACCGGTCACCGGGTAGCTGCGGATGTCGGTACAGATGCCGTCGGCACTGCCGCCATGCCCCCAGCGGAAATCGCGTTCGGGATAGCCCGGGCCATATCCGGTGGCGAAAAAGCCCAGACCCATGAATTCCCGCTGCGGGGTAATGGCTTGGGCAAACAAATCCGGCGGCAGTAGTTTTCCCGATTGCAGGGCTTTCACAAAGCGCAGCATGTCGTCCGCCGTCGACACCTGGCCGCCGGCCGGGAAGCCGCGGCGGGGCAAGCTCGCACAATTGCGCACGCGCTTGCCGTCAACGGCGACATACCCGACCGCATCACCGGCTCCGGTTTCGGTGCAATTCACGAATGCGGTATTGATCATGCCCGAGGGTTTGAAAATCCGCTCGGTGACATAGCGCTCGTAATCCATGCCGGAAAGCACCTCGACCATGCGTCCGAGCACCACATGACCGAAGTTGCCATACACCTGCTGGCTGCCCGGGGTGAATGCAGGCGCCCGCGCGCCGTGCAAGGCCAGCATGTCCGCGGTGGATATGACCCGGTCCCGGTTTCCGGCATGCTCGACACCGAACAGATCTATGTCTCCGGCGCCTGCGGTGTGGGTCAGCAGCTGCCGGACGGTGACCTTGGCGAACTCCGGATTCGGGTAATCGCGCAGCACGCTGCCGACGCTGCTGTCGAGGCTGAGTTTTTTCTCTGCCACCAATTGCAAAACAGCCACGGCAGTAAACATCTTCCCGGCCGATGCGAGATTGAATCGTGTTGCCAAGGTGTTGGCGTCTTCTGTGTTCTCATCACGCAAACCATAGGCTTTTTCAAAAACCACAGTACCTTGGTGTGCAACCAGTACTACGCCGGAAAATTGATCGGTATCCGTCAGCGCCAGAGCATAACCGTCGAGCCGCGCCAGGGCTTCGCGGCTGGGTGCCGGTTCGGTGGCGAATGCCGGACTCCAGATGAAAAGCGAAAGCAATGACAGGAATAGCGGGTGCCTCAGGCGCACGGAGAGTTCCTTGTGGCCCGATGAAAAAGCCATGCTGCTGCCAGAAAGGCGCAGATGAAAAAGCTGTTGAGCGCGATGAGCTCGAGAGGCCCGCTCCAAGGCTGACCCATGCCCGTGCTTACGGCAATGGCGGCAATCAGTGCCTGCGCCGCGGCCATGGCAATCAGTACACGCTTCATGCCATCGGCCTGCAGGCGGGCGATGTAAGCACCCGAAACACCGATGGTCAGGACCAGAGCGTACAGCAGATTCGCCGGATCCCCATCGGCCCCGATGATTCCAACACCCAGGCTGAGCCAAAACAACAGAAATGCCGTGAGAGCAGCTAAGGCGATGCCGAGACGGAAAGCGCGGGGTGATGAAAGTAGCATTTTGGGGTTCTCGGGCGTTGATGGGATGTTCATTTTTTGGTACGCGGATTGCGGCCGGCAATCAGGAACCAAATCACTCCGGTGCCGAGCATTGCCAGCGGGATCAGCCCCGGCTCGCTTTCGACGCGAATCATGTACGTCATCAAGAGCGCGCCGAGTAAAATGAGCGATAGAGCGAGCCAGCGGTGCAGAGTCTTCATAGCGGTAGGATTTCCAGAGTACGGAATTTAATCGTACCGCTTCCCCATTGCAATGCAAGATGGCCGCCAGCCAGTTTTCCGTCACGGACATCCACGGTTGTCTTCCCGTTCAGCACCAGCACGAGCCGATCGCCCTTTGCCGTGATCTCGTAAGTGTTCCATCGTCCGCCGGCTTTGGGCATCGGCACGGGGGCTTTTGCCACCAACACGATGGCCCCGGTGCCGTAACTCGGGTCCGGACGCTGGTCGAAAATATTGGCTTCGTAACAGGTTTCCGCGGTGATCTCCAGCGGGTTCTGGCAGCGCAGAAATACACCGCTGTTGGCATCGGAGCTGGCCCAGAATTCAACGCGCGCGTGGAAATCGCCGTAGGTGTTTTTTGAAACGAGAAAGGACATGCTCTTGCCGGAGGGGCCGGCTTCGATGCTTCCGTCACGGATGACCCATTCCGCATCGCCGACGCGGGTAAAATTTTCGAGGCCGTTGCCGCCATCAATCAAACTGAATGGCCGCGTATTCCCGCCGACACTGCTGCAGCCGGCCAATGCCATCGCCAATAGGAGTGCGGTACTTTTCCTGTGCATGCCGATTCAATCCCCGGGGACGTTGGTTGCCGACATTATGGGCATGAAAAAGCCGCTGTCACCAGCGGCTTTTTATCGAGCGATCGATCGTTTACTCGGCCAGGGTCAGCAGGCTGGCGTTGCCGCCGGCCGCCGTGGTGTTGATGGTCAGCGTGCGCTCGGAGGCGAACTTCAGCAAGTAGTGCGGGCCGCCGGCTTTCGGGCCGGTACCGCTCAGGCCTTCGCCGCCGAACGGCTGCACGCCGACCACCGCGCCGATTTGGTTGCGGTTGACGTAGCAGTTGCCGACACGCACGGTGCGTGCGATTTTGTTCACGGTTTCATCGATGCGCGAGTGGATGCCGAGCGTGAGGCCGTAACCGGTGGCGTTGATCTGCGCCAGGATGTCGTCGAGTTTGTCGGCATCGTAGCGGATCACGTGCAGGACCGGTCCGAAGATTTCACGGTTCAACTGCGCAAGGCTGCTGATTTCATAGGCGCGCGGCCCGAAGAAGCTGCCATGTGCGCAGTCGTCGGAAAGCGGCACGGCTTTGATCAGCTTGGCTTCTTTGTCCATGCGTTCGGCATGGGCCACGAGAATCGCCTTGGCATCTTCATCGATGACCGGACCGACATCGGTGCTGAGCAGGCCCGGGTCACCGACGGTCAATTCGTCCATCTTGCCGGCCAGGAGTTCAAGCACGCGGTCGGCGATGTCGCTCTGTACGAACAGAATGCGCGCGGCCGAGCAGCGCTGTCCGGCCGAATCGAAGGCGGCAACCACGGCATCATTTACTAATTGTTCCGGCAGGGCCGAGGAATCGGCGATCAGCGCGTTCTGGCCGCCGGTTTCGGCGATCAGCGTGGCCAACGGCGCATTGCGCGCGGCCAGGGCCCGGTTGATGGCCCAGGCGGTTTCGGTCGAGCCGGTGAATACCACGCCGGTCACGCGCGGGTCGCGGGTCAGGGCCGCACCGACGGTGGCGCCGTCGCCAGGCAGGAACTGCAGCACGTCGGCCGGCACGCCGGCTTCATGCAGGATCTGCACGGCCAGATAAGCGGTCAAGGTGGTCTGTTCGGCCGGCTTGGCGATGACGGTGTTGCCGGCGGCGAGCGCGGCGGCGATCTGGCCGAGGAAAATGGCCAACGGGAAATTCCAGGGGCTGATGCAGACGAACACGCCGCGGCCATGCAGCTGCAGTTCGTTGGACTCCCCGGTCGGGCCCGGCAGGGCCTCCGGCGCCCCGAAATGGCGGCGCGCCTGCACGGCATAGTAACGGGCGAAATCGACCGCTTCACGCACTTCCGACACCGAGGCGGCCACCGACTTGCCGGCTTCCTTGATGCACAGCGCGATGATTTCCGGCATGCGCTGTTCCATCAGGTCGGCGGCGTGCTCGAGGATCTTGGCGCGGGCGGCGGCCGGGGTGTGGTCCCAGCCCGGATAGGCGGCGTGCGCGATATCAAGCGCTTTCGAAACCTGCGCGGCATCGGCGGCCTGCCAGCGGCCGACGATCTGGCGGCGGTCGGCCGGGTTGCTGACATCGGTGAATACCGCGCTGGAGGTGGTGCCCGGCACCAGCGGCGTGGCCTGCCAGGGTTTGACCGAAGCGGCGATATCGGCGGCCAGACGGCTCAGGGTTTCATCGTTAGCGAGCAGGACGCCCATGGAGTTTTTCCTTTCTTCGCCGAAAATGGCGTTCGGAGTGGGAATATGCGGGTGCGGTTTGCGGGCGAAGCCGGCCACGGTCGCGACCGGATCGGCGACCAGTTCCGCCGGCGGCAGCGAGGCATCGGTGATGCGGTTGACGAAGCTGGAGTTGGCGCCGTTTTCCAGCAGGCGGCGGACCAGATAGGGCAACAGGTCTTCGTGCGAGCCGACCGGCGCGTAAACGCGGCAGGGCACATCGAGGCGGTCCTTGCCGATCACTTCCGCGTACAGGTGGTCGCCCATGCCGTGCAGGCGCTGGAACTCAAAGGCGCGGCCTTCGGCCATGGCATGGATCGCGGCGATGGTCTGCGCATTGTGGGTGGCGAACATCGGATACAGGGCATCGTGCGCGGCGAACATGCGCCGTGCACAGGCCAGATAACTGACATCGGTATTGGCCTTGCGGGTGAACACCGGGTAGCCGGCCAGGCCGTCAACCTGGGCTTTCTTGATTTCGGAATCCCAGTAGGCGCCTTTGACCAGGCGCATCGGCATGCGCCGGCCGGTGCGCCGGGCGGCATCCACCAGATAATCGATGACGAACGGGGCGCGCTTCTGGTAGGCCTGTACAGCCAGACCATAGCCTTCCCAGCCGTCCAGCGAGGGATCGCTGAACACGCCGACGATGACCTCGAGGGACAGCTCCAGGCGTTCGGACTCTTCGGCATCGATGGTGAAGCCGATGCCCTGGGATTTGGCCAGTTGCGCCAGTTCCAGCACGGCCGGAGCCAGCTCGGCCAGCACCCGGGCGCGTTTGTTGAATTCATAGCGCGGATGCAGGGCGGAGAGTTTGACCGAGATCGAGGGCGCCGAGAAGACGTCCGGATAGGGGCCGCCGGCGCCGATGGCGCGGATGGCGTCGCGGTAGGCCTGCAGATAGCGTGCGGCATCCTTGCGGGTCAGTGCCCCTTCGCCGAGCATGTCGAAGCTGTAGCGGTAGGCGGCGTTGTCGCCGCTGCGCGAACGCTGCAGGGCTTCTTCGATGCTGCGGCCCATGACGAATTGGTGGCCCATGATGCGCATGGCCTGGCGCACGGCCAGGCGGATGGCCGGCTCGCCCATGCGGCCGACCAGACGTTTGAATGAACCCAGGGCATTGCGCTGGGTTTCGCCGGCCAGATTCACCAGCCGGCCGGTCAGCATCAGGCCCCAGGTCGAGGCGTTGACCAGCAGGGAGGTGGATTGCCCGACATGGGCGTCCCAGTCGGCATCGCCGAGTTTGTCGCGGATCAGCTTGTCGGCAGTGGCCTGGTCGGGGATGCGCAGCAGGGCTTCGGCCACGCACATCAGCAGCACGCCCTCTTCCGAGCTCAGGTCGTATTCGCGCATGAAGGCCTCGACCATCGCCGGATCGGCGGCACGCAGGCGGGTACGTTCGACCAGACCGACCGCCTCGGCCTGCACGGCCGGACCGGAAACCGGGGCCGTGGCCAGCAGATCGGCGATGTGTTCGGCCTCGTCGCGCAGATAGGCGGCCGTGATGCGTTGCATCAATTCCGGGCGGCGGGCAGGCAGTTCAGGGCTGATGATGGGATTCACAGCGGGGTCCGGCGGGCAAAGAGGTCCAATTTTAGGGGGCTTTTGCCAAAAGCGTAACCCCCTGCACGCGTGAAGACCGCGGAAGGGAAGGCTTGCCCAAGTCACGGGGAAGGCGGTAAAATTGCCCGTTGAGAAAAACTGAGGCTGCAACATGAAATTTCCCCGTATGAAACAGGGCGCTGCCGTGCTGATGGGCGTGTTGATGACCGGATTGGCGTTCGCGCAGAACGAGCCGACCGAACCGGTGCGTTGGCAGCTGAACATGACCCCGGGCGTCACCAGCACCGCTGCCAACGCCTATCATGCGCATATGCTGATGCTGTGGATCTGCGTGATCATCGGCATCATCGTGTTCGGCGCCATGGCCTACGCCATGATCAAATTCCGCCATTCCAAGGGCGCCGTGCCGGACACCAGCCTGACCCACAGCACCAAGCTGGAACTGATCTGGACCATCATTCCGATCCTGATTCTGGTGGTTTCGGCCTATCCGGCTACCCAGAAGGTCATGGCCCAGTACGGTGCCGACCACGGTGCCGAAAAAGACGAAATGGTCATTAAAATCACCGGTTACCAGTGGATGTGGCGTTATGAATACGTCGGTGAAGGCGTCGATTTCATCTCCCGCCTCGACCGCACCTCCGACGGCCTGCGCCAGAACAAGGCCGCCAGCCAGAGCGAAATCGCCGCACACGGCACTTACCTGCGCGATGTCGACAAGCCGCTGGTGATTCCGGCCGATACCCGCATCCGTTTCGTGATCACCGCCGACGACGTCATCCACAGCTGGTGGGTTCCGGCCCTGGGCTGGAAGCAGGACGCCATTCCCGGCATCATCAATGACTCCTGGACCAAGGTCGCGACCCCGGGCACCTACCGCGGCGTCTGCGCCGAGCTGTGCGGCAAGGATCACGGCTTCATGCCGATCGTAGTGAAGGTGCTGCCGAAGGCCGAGTACGCCGCCTGGCTGGCCGCTCAGAAGCCGGCACCGGCTGTTGAAGCCGCGCCTGCCGCCGAGGCCACACCAGCCGCCGAGGCCGCTCCGGCTCCGGCTGCCGAAGCCGCGCCTGCCGCCACCGCTGACACCGCCGCGGCTCCTGCCGCATAACGCATTTCCGAATTCAAGAAAATAGAGGCAATCATGGCCGACCATAAACAAGGTTTCATCGAGCGGTGGTTCTACTCCACCAACCACAAGGACATCGGTACCCTGTACCTGGTGTTCGCTCTGGCGATGTTCTTCATCGGCGGCGCCATGGCCATGGTCATCCGCGCTGAGCTGTTCCAGCCCGGTCTGCAGCTGGTCAGTCCGGAATTCTTCAACCAGATGACCACCACGCATGCCCTGGTGATGATTTTCGGTGCGGTCATGCCGGCCTTCGTGGGCCTGGCCAACTGGATGATTCCGCTGATGATCGGTGCGCCCGACATGGCACTGCCGCGCATGAACAACTGGTCGTTCTGGATCATGCCGTTCGCCTTCACCCTGCTGCTGCTGCCGCTGATCCTGCAGGTGCTGTTCGGCATCGGCTCGGGCGGTCCGGCCGGTGGCTGGACCCTGTATCCGCCGCTGTCGCTGCAGGGCGGCACCAGCACCGCGTTCACCATCTTCGCCATCCACCTGATGGGCGTCAGCTCGATCATGGGCGCCATCAACATCATCGCCACCGTGCTGAACATGCGCGCGCCGGGCATGGATCTGCTGAAAATGCCGATCTTCGTCTGGACCTGGCTGATCACCGCGTTCCTGCTGATCGCCGTGATGCCGGTTCTGGCCGGTTCGGTGACCATGCTGCTGACCGACAAATTCTTCGGTACCAGCTTCTTCAACGCCGCCGGCGGCGGCGATCCGGTCATGTACCAGCACATCTTCTGGTTCTTCGGCCACCCCGAGGTCTACATCATGATCCTGCCGGCCTTCGGCATCGTCTCGGAAATCATCCCGACCTTCGCCCGCAAGCCGCTGTTCGGCTACCAGGCCATGGTGTACGCCACCGCCTCGATCGCGTTCCTGTCGTTCATCGTCTGGGCGCACCACATGTTCACCGTCGGCATGCCGCTCGGCGGCGAGCTGTACTTCATGTACGCCACCATGCTGATTGCCATCCCGACCGGGGTGAAGGTGTTCAACTGGGTCACCACGCTGTGGCGCGGCTCGATCAGCTTCGAAACCCCGATGCTGTTCGCGCTCGGCTTCGTGGTGATGTTCACCATCGGCGGTTTCTCCGGCCTGATGCTGGCCATCGTTCCGGCCGATTTCCAGTATCACGACACCTACTTCGTGGTCGCCCACTTCCACTACGTGCTGGTGACCGGCGCGATCTTCGCGATCATGGCCGGCGCCTATTACTGGCTGCCGAAGTGGACCGGCTACATGTACAACGAAACCCTGGGCAAATGGCACTTCTGGCTGTCGACCATTTTCGTCAACCTGCTGTTCTTCCCGCAGCACTTCCTGGGTCTGGCCGGCATGCAGCGCCGCGTTCCCGATTACAACCCGGCCTTCGCCGACTTCAATATGTGGTCCTCGATCGGCGGCTTCGGCTTCGGCCTGTCCCAGTTGCTGTTCGTCTACATCGTCTGGTCGTCCGTGCGCGGCGGCGTGAAATCCGAAGCCCGTTCCTGGCCTTCCGCCCGCGGTCTGGAGTGGACCGTGCCTTCGCCGGCACCGCACCATACCTTCGAGAAGCCGCCGGTGATCAAGGACGGCGATCTGGCCCACGGCGACGTCAGTCACTGAGCCGGAACGGAAGCAGGCCATGAGCGCGCAGACCCAACGCAGCACCCGCAAGATGATTCTGCTTGCCGTGGCCTCATTCGGCTTCGCGTTCGCCATGGTGCCGATGTACAACATCGCCTGTGAGAAAGTGTTCGGCATCAAGCTCGACAACAGCGCCGCCGCCGAACCCAAGCCTTCGGCCGCGGCGGTCGATGAGTCGCGTACCGTGCAGGTGTATTTCGACGGTACCGTGAACTCGAAACTGCCGTGGGCGTTCGCTCCGGTGCAGACCAGCATGACGGTGGTGCCGGGCAAGCTGTATTCGACGTCCTACACCGCCCGCAACACCGCCGCCTTCGCCACGGTCGGCAATGCCGCGCCGTCCATCGCGCCGAATCAGTTCTCCGCCTACTTCAGCAAGACCGAATGCTTCTGCTTCACCGAACAGGCGCTGGCAGCCGGCGAAAGCCGCGACATGCCGGTGCGTTTCATCGTCAGCCCCGATCTCCCGAAAGAGGTCACAACGCTGACGCTGTCCTATACTTTTTTCATCAATGATGCCGCAACCGCGAAGTTGAACGCGGGAACGGCAGCCGGCACCGCCTTGGCGGCGCCCTAACTCAGTCCCGGGGATTCTCATGGCCAACACCCACACACACGACGCCGACGCCTACTTCGTTCCGCACCACAGCCGCTGGCCGTTCCTCGGCTCGATTGCGCTGTTCATCATGATGATCGGCGTGGCCAACTGGTTCAACGGCACCACTTGGGGCGAAACCGTCTTCTTCGTGGGTCTGCTCTCGGTGCTGCTGGTGCTCGGCTCCTGGTTCGGCGACGTGATTTCCGAATCGCTGCAAGGCCGCTACAACGCGCAGGTCGATACCTCGTTCCGCATGGGCATGATGTGGTTCATCTTCTCGGAAGTGATGTTCTTCGCCGCTTTCTTCGGCGCCCTGTTCTACGCCCGCACCTTCGTGCTGCCGTGGCTGTCGGGTGAAGGCGACGGCGCCCTGACCAATACCTATCTGTGGCAGGGCTACGTGGCCGGCTGGCCGACCAACGGCCCGGCCGAAATCGGCGGAACCTTCGAAACCATTCCGGCCTGGGGCCTGCCGCTGATCAACACCCTGATCCTGCTGACCTCCGGCGTCACCATCACCATGGCGCATCATGCGCTGAAAGCCAATGCCCGCACTGCGCTGCTCTGGTGGCTGGGCGCCACCGTCGCGCTCGGCGCGCTGTTCCTGGGCTTCCAGGCCGAAGAATACATCCACGCCTATCACGAACTGAACCTGACCCTCGGTTCGGGCATCTACGGTTCCACGTTCTTCATGCTGACCGGCTTCCACGGCATGCACGTGATGCTCGGCACCATCATGCTGGCAGTGATGTGGCTGCGCTGCGCCAAGGGCCACTTCAGCAAGGACCACCACTTCGCGTTCGAAGCCGTGGCCTGGTATTGGCACTTCGTCGACGTGGTCTGGCTGCTGCTGTTCCTTTTCGTCTACGTGCTGTAATGCAAAAGGCCGGCGCAAGCCGGCCTTTCTTTCTGGAGCGCGTGAAGGCTCAGCCGTGGATGCCGTGCGGTTTGATGACGCCGCTGAAAATGCCGGCAATCACCAGCAGAATGAGCAGCACCGACAGGCCGATGCGCCAGCTCAGCGACTTCACGGTGCGGTCGGTTTTGCCCTTGTCCACCATCATGTAATACAGGCCGGCACCCAGATTCCAGAGTATCAGGAGGATAAAGGCGATGATCAGCAGTTTTTCCATGGCGTTCACCGGCGGTTGCGTATGCTGGCCATTATCGGCGAAAACCGGAGTGTTCGGGTGAAATTACGGATCATCCTGCTGCTCGCTGCCGTGCTGGTCGAGCTGCTTTTGCTGCGGCTCGGCTTCTGGCAGCTGGCGCGCGGCGAGGAAAAACAGCAGTCCTTGCGGGCCGTGGATGCCGTGCTTCAGGAAAAAAAAGCGGTGCCGCTGGCCAAGGCCTTGAACCTGACGCAGGGATTCACCTGGGTGCAGGGCCGCGCGGTGTTCCGCGAAGCACCGCTGCTTTTGCTGGATAACCAACGCCGGGGCAGTCAGGTCGGGGTTTCGGTGTTTCAGGCGGCTGAAGATGAAAGCGGCCGGTTGTTTCTGGTGGACCTGGGCTGGCTGCCGGTCAATGGCAACCGGCAGTTGCCGAAACCGGCCGCATTGTCCGGTGCGCTGGCGCTTGAAGGCCTGTTGCTGCCGCCGCCATCGCCGGGATTGGCCATCGGCCCGGCATACAGCGTGCAGCCCGATGGCAGTCTCCTGCTGATGCGTCTGGACCGCGAAGCATTGTCCGCGTCACTGAAGGCTCCGCTGGCCGCGCGCATCCTGCGCGTGGATCCGGCACAGCGCATCGGATTCGCGCGGGATCTGTCGGTGCAGGCCAACACCCTGCCGCCGGAAAAACACCGGGCTTATGCCCTGCAATGGTTTGGATTGGCCGCGGCGTTCGCGGTGCTCTGTATCGGAGTGATGATGAGGAAGACCCATGCAAACGGATGAACGGAAACGGCAGTGGCGTTCGCGCTTGGTTTTGCTGCTGATTGTGGCGATGTTCTTCAGTTCCTTCGGCATCGCGGCGCTGCTGCGCTTTGCCGGATGGCAGCCGGAGAAACACAAAAATTACGGCGAACTGCTGAATCCGCCGATTGATTTCAGCGTACACGCCTTCACCCGCGCCGACGAGCGCGCCTATGACTGGGAACCGGAACTGAACCGCTGGCGGATCGTGTTCGTGTCCGACAGGCCCTGCGCCGCCGAGTGCACGGCCATGCTCGATACCCTTCACCGGGTCTGGCTGAGCCAGGGACGGCACAGCGAGCGCATCGATGTGCTCTGGTTTGCCGAAGTGCCTGCCAAGCGACCGGATTTCAAAGGTTTCGTGCCGATGGTACCCGGCAACATCGGCGCGGTTCTGCCGGACCGCGAAGGTCCGAAAGGCTACCCGGTCTACATCATCGATTCCGGCGGATTCGTGGTGCTGCATTATCCGGCCGGCTTCGATCCCAGCGGTTTGCGTAAAGACCTGGCAAAACTCGTAAAATAAGCCCATGACCAATACCTACAAGCATTTCCACCGGATCGCCTGGGCCGGCGTGCTGCTCGCCCTGTGCGTCATCGTATTCGGCGGCTTCGTGCGGCTGTCCAACGCCGGCCTGAGCTGTCCGGACTGGCCGACCTGCTATGGCCGGGCCACCTGGCCGGTACAGGACCATGAGGTGGCTGCCGCCAATGCCGTATTCGAGCGCGCCGTCGAAACCCACAAGGCCTGGCGGGAGCAATTCCACCGGCACATCGCTGCGCTGCTCGGCCTGCTGGTGCTGACGCTGTGCCTGCTCGAAGCCAGACGCCGCCGCCGTGCCGTGTGGGTGCCGGTGGTCTGCGCTGCATCGGTTGCAGCCTCGATACCGGTCTATATGTATTGGCATCACGATCCGGCATTCGCTTTGGCCGCGGCCGGAATTCTGGGCCTGTTGGCCTACGCCTGGCGTGCCGGACGCGAGCCGTTCATCGGCTATACCGCGGTGTTGTTGGCGGTGATCATCATGCAGGCCATGCTCGGCATGTGGACGGTGACCTGGCTGCTTAAGCCGATTGTGGTGATGGCGCATCTTCTGGGCGGTTTGACCACCTTCAGTCTGCTGACCTGGCTGGCCTGGCGGGCCACACCGAATACGGAATTGATCCAGGGGCATGCCCGACTGTTCAAGCGTCTGCTGTGGATCGGCCTGGTGCTGTTGGCCGTTCAGATCGCCCTTGGCGGCTGGACCAGCGCCAACTACGCCGCGTTGGCCTGCGGCACCGATTTTCCGAAGTGTCTCGGCCAATGGTTGCCGGCCCATGATTTCAGCGAAGCATTCGTGCTCTGGCGCGGCATCGGCGTCGACTACGAAGGCGGTGTGCTCGACGGCCCGGCGCGCGTCGCCATCCAGCTGATGCACCGCGGCATGGCCGTGGTGGTCGCGCTCTACCTGATCGCGCTGGCGGTCAAGATGATCCGTACCCCCGGTCTGGTGTATTGGGGTAGCGTGCTGGCACTGCTGACCACCGCGCAGGTCGCGCTCGGCATCAGCAACGTGCATTTCGGACTGCCGCTGTGGGTGGCCGTTGCGCACAACGCCGGCGCCGCATTGTTGCTGTTCACCGTGGTCGGTGTCCTGGCCCGTCTGCGTGAACCGGAGCAGGCGCCCGAATGACTGTCCTGGCAAGCTACTTCGAGCTGACCAAGCCGCGCGTCGTCGCGTTGATCGTGTTCACCGCGGTCATCGGCATGTTCCTTGCGGTGCCCGGCCTGCCGCCATGGCGGCCTGTCGTTTTCGGCTCGCTCGGCATCTGGCTGGCGGCATCGAGTGCCGCGGCCATCAACCATCTGCTCGACCAGCGCATTGATGCACTGATGGCGCGCACCGCGCACCGGCCCTTGCCGACCGGCGGCCTGACATCGGCCCAGGTTCTGGTGTTCGCCATCGCGTTGGGCGTGCTGTCGATGGGGCTGCTGGTCTGGCAGGTGAATGTGCTGACCGCCTGGCTGACGTTCGCCTCGCTGATCGGCTATGCCATCATCTACACCGGCTATCTGAAGCGGGCCACACCACAGAACATCGTCATCGGCGGCGCCGCCGGCGCCGCACCGCCGGTACTGGGTTGGGCTGCGATCAGCAATACCGTCGATCCGCACGCGCTGCTGCTGTTCCTGATCATCTTCATCTGGACGCCGCCGCATTTCTGGGCGCTGGCCATCTTCCGGCGCGACGATTACGCGCGCGCGCTGATTCCGATGCTGCCGGTCATCTACGGCGTGACCTACACGCGCTGGCAGATCCTGTTCTACACCATCCTGCTGTTCATCGTCACCCTGCTGCCCTGGATCACCGGCATGAGCGGGCTGTTCTATCTGGGCGGTGCGGTGGTGCTCGGTGCGGTGTTCCTGTATTACGCCATCCGCCTGATGAATCCGCCGGACGAGCTGTTCGCGATGGAAGTATTCAAGTATTCGATCTGGTATCTGATGGCCCTGTTCGCCTTCCTGCTCGTCGATCACTGGATCATGCCACCGACGTTCACCGTGGCCTGATAAAAAACCCCGCCGAAGCGGGGTTTTTGATGGGCCTTATTTGCCGAGCAGGTACTTCTGCCAGAACAGGATCTGCGCAGCGCCGAAATAATCGCTGTTCGGCTTTTTGGCGAAGCCATGGCCCTCGTCCTTGAACATCAGATACCAGACGTCGCCGCCGTTTTCACGGACCGCCTTCACGATCTGCTCGGCTTCGGTATAGGGCACGCGCGGATCATTGAAGCCCTGCGCCACGAACAGCGGTTTGGTGATGCGGTGGGCGTTGTTCAGCGGCGCGATCTTCTCGTGGAAGTTGCGCATCAGCGGATCGCGTTCATCGCCGTACTCGGCACGGCGCAGATCCTGCCGGTAGCTTTCGGTGTTTTTCAGGAAAGTCGCGAAATTGGAAATGCCGACTACATCGATGCCGGCGCGGATGCGTTTGTCGTAATCGACCATGCTGGCCAGCACCATGTAGCCGCCGTAGCTGCCGCCGTAAACGCCGACCCGGCCATCATCCAGTTCCGGCTGCCGGCCGATCCAATCCAGCAATGCGCCGATATCCCGCACCGAATTCTTGCGCAGGTAGCCGTTGTCCAGGCTCAGATAGGTCTTGCCGTAACCGCTGGAGCCGCGCACGTTGGGCACCAGCACCGCGACCCGCAGGTGCTTGAGCAGGTACTGGATCTGCGGGCTGAAGGTCGGGAAAGCCTGGGCTTCCGGGCCGCCGTGGATGTTGATCAGTACCGGCACTTTCTCGCCGGGTTTGAGGTCCGCCGGTCGGTAATAAAAAGCGGGAATGCTGCGGCCATCGAAACTCTTGAAGCGCACCAGGGTGGGCGCGGTGAAGGACGCCGTATCGAGGCCGCCGACTTCGCTGGCGGTCCAGCGGGTCAGGTCAGCCTTGCCGATATCGATGACATAGACATCGCTCGGCGAGGTGGCCGTATTGATGCTCATGGCCAGGCGCTGCCCGTCCGGCGAGAACTGAAGACCGCCGCTGACGCCAATCGGGAGTTTCGGTAGCGTGATCGGCTTCAGGCTGGCGGTGTCGACCAGGCGCAGGGTGGAAATGCCGTCCTCGTTGGTGAGGTAGGCCAGCCGGCTGCCATCCGGGCTCTGCGCGAAGGCAGTGACATCCCAGGGGATGGCTTTGCTGATGACGGTGGCTTTTCCGGTTGCCGGATCATGATGACGCAGCTGCTGGAATTCGGAATTTTCATCCGAGACGAAATACACACCCTTGCCGTTGCGCGCGTATTCGAAGCCGCCGAAAGCGGCCTTGCCGCCGTCAATCGGAAACAGCGTCAATTTCCCGGTGGCGATGTCGACTTCGCCCGGACGCGAGTCATCGGCGGCCAGATACTGGCTGACCAGAAGGCGTTTGCCGTCCGGTGAAAAATCCATGGCATTCCAGCTGCCGCCGGCGGTCACCAGCGGACGGGCCTCGCCGCTGCGCGTATCGCGCAGCCAGATGTCGGTGTCCTTGCCGTTGCGGGAAGTGCTGCGGTAGGCCATCAGGACGCCGTCATCGCTCAGTACGGTGCCGTTGTTCTGGCTGCGCTTGCCATCGGTGAGCAGCGTGGTGGTGCGGGTCGCATTATCGAACCAATACAGCTGGCTGAATTCATCGCCGCCCTTGTCCTTGGCGAACACGAAACCCTGGCGCCGCGCTTTGGCCGGCGAGGCGGTGATGCCGGCCACCGGTTCCTTGTAGAAGGTCAGCTGTTCGCGCATGCCCAGCGGTTGGCAGACGCGGTGCGCCTGTGCGGTTTCGGCAAAGCGGGTACTGACCAGAATGCAGCCGTCGCCGGTCCAGCCGGCAAAACCGGCGCCGCGGGTATTCTGGTACTGGTTCAGGCTGTCGATCAGTTCGGCCGGAATTTCCGGCAGGTTTTCGCTGATGCGGTTGCCGATGTCGACGCGTTCGACGGCATGTGCGCCGGGCATTGCCGCGGCGAGCAGGGTAAGAGAAAGCAGGGCGGTGCGCATGGCGGCTCCAGAGTCATTCGGAAGCCCAAGCATACCGCAAAGACCGTCAATTCGGCTTCAACAAATCCCGCAATTCTTCGGTTTCCTGCAGGCTCAGGCCGCTGTGCGCCATGCGTTGCCGCAGTAGGGCCAGACGTTGCTGCCGGGCCTGCCGGTTCAGCTGTGCCAGAGCGTCCTGGAATTCCTGGCGCCAGATATTTTCATCGCCGGGCATGTCGACCAGCGCCAGCTTCTGCAGGGCCGGATAATCGGCATGCGTCTCGAAGGCCTCCAGCAGCAAGGCGGTATTGATGTCGGGGCGGGCATGAATGGTTTCCAGCAAGGCCAGCATCAGGCCGATGCCGGGCAGTTCCAGGTCGGCGAAGGCGAACGGGGCTTCGACCTCGCGGCCAAGTGCCGGCTGCTGCAGCAGCAGGGTGATGACCGCGCGGACCAGACTGCGCTTGGGCGAAATGCCGGCGGATGCCGCCGACTTCGGCGCCTCCAGCGGTGCCGCGCCGGTGACGCCGGTCAGCGATACCAGACGCTCACTCATCAAATCGCGGAAAGCGCCATCCGGAATTTTCTGCAGATACGGTTTGACCTTCTCAGCCAGACGCGCCTTGCCTTCCAGCGTGTTCAGGCGGATGTCCTTGCCGAGTTCCTCGAAAAAATAATCCGATAAGGTCATCGCCCCGTTGATGCGCTGCTCGAATCCGTCGGCGCCTTCGGTTTTCACGATGGTGTCCGGATCCTCGCCTTCGGGCAGGAACAGGAAGAAGGCCTGGCGTCCGTCGCGCATGCGCGGCAGGATCGATTCCACCGCTTTCCAGGCGGCGGCACGGCCGGCCTTGTCGCCGTCGAAGCAGAAAATCACGTCGGCGCTGTTGCGGAACAGCAGCTCGGCATGATCGGGGGTGGTGGCGGTGCCGAGCGTGGCCACGGCCTGGGTGATGCCATGCTGGAACAGGCTGACCACATCCATGTAACCTTCGACCACGATCAGGCGCGGAATTTTGTTATGCGCCTGCTTGACCTGCCACAGGCCATAGAGCTCTCGGCCTTTGTGGAACAGAGGCGTTTCCGGCGAGTTCAGGTATTTCGGACCATCGTCTTTTTCCAGCACGCGGCCGCCGAAGGCGATGACACGGCCGCGCCGGTCGGCAATCGGGAACATGATGCGGGCACGGAATTTGTCGTACAGGCGGCCGTTGTCGGATTTCGACAGCATGCCGGTCTTTTCCAACAGGCCGCGGCGGCGCTCATCGCTGCCGAGGGCGTCGATCAGGCCATTGAAACCTTCGGGGGCGTAGCCGATGCCGAAGGCCGCGATGCTCCGCGCATCCACGCCGCGCCGGGCGAGGTAGGTGCCGGCCTTTTCCGAAGCCGCCAGCTGTTTCTGGAAATACTGGCTGCTGGCTTCCAGCGCCGCATACATGTCGCGGCTGCCGTCGGTGTCGGCCGGGCGGGCGTCCTTGGGGATTTCGATGCCGGCGCGTTTGGCCAGATCCTCGACCGCATCCATGAAGGTCAGGCGGTCGTAGTTCATCAGGAAGCTGATGGCGGTGCCTTTGGCACCGCAGCCGAAGCAGTAGTAGAACTGCTTGCTGGGCGAGACGGTGAACGAAGGCGAGCGTTCGTCGTGGAACGGGCAGCGTGCCGAGTAATCCTTGCCCTGCTTCTTCAGCGGAACGCGTGTGCCGATGATTTCGACCAGGTCGACCCGCGACAGCAGGTTGTCGATGAAGGATTCCGGGAGCTTCGCCATCAGTTTAGGATGCCATCATTCGCCGGGTGCAGGGTGCTTATTTTGACAGCGCGGCCTTGACCATGCCGGACACCGCGCCCATGTCAGCGCGGCCGGCCAGTTGCGGTTTCAGCGCGGCGATGACCTTGCCCATGGCCTGCGGGCCTTCGGCGCCGGTATCGGCGATGGCCCTGGCCACCAGGGCTTCGACCTCGGCCTGGCTCAGCGGCTGGGGCAGGTAGGCCTGAATGATGCCGGATTCGAATTTCTCGATGTCGGCCAGATCGGTGCGTCCGGCGGCTTCGTACTGGCTGATGGAGTCTTTGCGCTGTTTCAGCATTTTCTCCAGCACGGCCAGCACCAGCTCGTCGGTCATTTCGATGCGCTCATCGACTTCCTTCTGCTTGATGGCGGCGTTGATCAGACGGATGACGCCGAGGCGGTCTTTTTCGCCGGCCTTCATGGCGGTTTTCATGTCTTCGGTCAGTTGTGCTTTCAGGGTCATGGCGTGCTCCGTAATCGGTGGGCGGTATAAACACAAAAAGCCGGATACGCGATGCGTAACCGGCTTTGGGGCGCGAGCCGGGCGGCTCAGCGGGGGATCAATACAAACGCTGGCGCTTGGTGATGTCGCGCGAGCTGCGGCGGGCCTGACGCTTCACGGCGGCGGCGGCTTTGCGCTTGCGTTCCTGCGTCGGCTTTTCGTAGAACTCTTTCTTGCGGGTATCGGCCAAGACACCGGCTTTTTCGCAGGTGCGCTTGAAACGGCGCAAGGCAAATTCAAACGGTTCGTTTTCGCGGACTTTTACAGAAGGCATGGTAACTCCAAAAAGGGGATTTCCCGGCGGACATGTTTTCCTGCCAGAGAGCCGGTTATCATACAAGGATTACCGCTTTTTGGCAACCCGCCGGGCGGCTCATTCAGGATAAGGCATGCGGGTACTGGGCATCGAATCGAGCTGTGACGAGACCGGCGTGGCGCTGTATGACAGCGCGCGCGGGCTTCTGGCGCAGGCCCTGTACAGCCAAATCGACCTGCATGCGGCCTATGGCGGGGTGGTGCCGGAGCTGGCCAGCCGCGACCACGTCCGTAAGCTGCTGCCCTTGATCCGGCAGACGCTGGCTGAATCGGGCTTGAATCCGGCCGATCTGGACGGGGTGGCCTACACCGCCGGTCCCGGCCTCGTCGGGGCGCTGATGGTGGGCGCGGCGACCGGCCGGGCCCTGGCCTGGGCTTTGGGGGTTCCGGCCATTGCCGTACACCATATGGAAGGCCACCTGCTGGCCCCGCTGATGGAAGCCGATCCGCCCGAGCCGCCGTTCGTGGCCCTGCTGGTGTCCGGCGGGCACACCCAGCTGATGTGGGTGAAAGCCCTGGGCGAATACCAGTTGCTGGGCGAGACCCTGGACGATGCCGCCGGCGAAGCCTTCGATAAAACCGCCAAACTGATGGGTCTGCCGTATCCGGGCGGGCCGCAATTGGCGGCGGCGGCCCTGCGCGGCCGCAACGGGGTGTTCCGGTTCTCGCGGCCGATGGTGAACCGGCCGGATCTGGACTTCAGCTTCTCCGGGCTGAAAACCCAGGTGCTGTTGGCCTGGCAGGCCAGTACGCGGACCGAACAGGACATGGCTGACATCGCGCTGGCCTTCGAGCAGGCGGTGGTCGACACCCTGGCCATCAAGTGCGAGCGCGCCCTCGAGCGCACCGGCTGCACGCGGCTGGTGGTGGCCGGCGGCGTCGGCGCCAACCGCTATCTGCGCGCGCAGTTGCAGGAACGCACCGCGCGCCGGGGTGCAGCGGTGTTCTTCCCGTCACCGGCCCTGTGCACAGACAACGGCGCGATGATCGCCTTTGCCGGCTGCCTTCGGCTGCAGGCCGGACAGAGCGAGCCGCCGGTGGTGGCCTGCAAGCCGCGCTGGGATCTGGCCGGCTTGCCGCCGCTTTCACCTGCCCTCGGATAAACTGCAGACATGGATAAAGTCTTCATTGAAGCCCTCGAAATCGAATGCGTCATCGGCATCTACGATTGGGAGCGCACCATCAAGCAGCCGATCGTGCTCGACATCGAGATGGCGTTCGACAACCGCATCCCGGCCGCCAGCGATGCCATTGAAGACACGCTGGATTACAAGGCGGTCAGCAAGCGTCTGATCCAGTTCGTCTCCGAATCCAGTTTCGGCCTGGTCGAAACCCTGGCCGAGCGCTGCTGCGAAATCATCCTGACCGAATTCAAGGTCAGCCGTGTATCGCTCAAGCTGAGCAAGATCGGGGCGGTCCGCGGCGCCAAGGCCGTCGGCGTGAAAATCGAGCGTTCGCGCGCGGATGCCTAAAGCCTATCTGAGCCTGGGTTCCAACCAGGAGCCGGAAAAACATCTGGCCAGCGCGGTGCAGGCCCTGCGTGACACCTTCGGTACTGTCGTGCTGTCGGACTGGGTGCGTACACGGGCGGTCGGCTTCGACGGTCCGGACTTCATCAACGGCGCCGCCATCATCGAAACCGATTGGGATGTCTACGCGCTGGATCAATGGCTGCACGCCCTGGAAGACGCGCATGGCCGTCGGCGCGACGTGCCGCGCTTTTCCAGCCGCACGCTCGACATCGACATCATCTTCTTCGATGATCTGATTCTGAAAGGCCCGGGCAATCTGCAGATTCCGCGTCCGGAACTGAAACATGCATTCGTGCTGGAACCGCTGGCACAGATCGCGCCGGATTACATCCATCCGGAAACCGGCATGAGCCTGTCGCGGACTCTGCGTATTCAGCCGCCGGAGTAAAGCACCAGCTTCTGCTGGTTGGCGTCCAGAAAGCTTTTGCAGGTATCGATTTTCTGGCCCAGATAGGCGGTGCCCTGACTCTTGATGCCGTCTTCCACGGCCGTCTGGAAGCCCATCATCTGTTCGCGGCTGGCGCCGGCGCCGACCGCCGCATTGACCATGATTTCGCTGAGGCTGTAGTAGCTTTGCTTCTGCTTGGCGTCTTCGGTGACTTCCCAGAGTTTCAGCATGATCACCGCGCATTCACCGGACTCTTTGGCAAAAGCCGGATCGGGCGTCGCGGCACGTGCACCGCTGGCGGAAATACCGAGAATCAGACCGAACAGAACCGTGGCGGCGCGCTTGAACATGGGGGCTCCCGAGAAAATGGAAAGGGCATCGCCGGATCGGCCGATGCTCCATTCTCGACCGGCGATGCGCTCACCGTCAAATCCCCGGAGTGATCAGGGACGCTTGACCATGGACAGCAATTGCGTGACATCGATGGTCTGCGCCTTCTGTTCAATCTGTGCGCGGTATTGCCCCTGCATCTGTTTGCCCTGCGCGAACATCTGCGCGAACACCTGTTTCAGCTGGGCGGCATCAATGCTGCGGCCATTGCCGTAATACTGCTGGGCGACCTTGCCCAGGGCATAGGTGGTGGCGAAGGAAAATGCCGCGCCGGTGGCCGCGCTGCCCAGGCCGCCGAGCATGCCGCCGCCGACTTTGCCAAGCAGGCCACCGAGCAGTTTTCGACCCATCTGTTCGACATATTGGCCGGTCAGTCCGACGCCGAGCGTGGCGGCGAAATCCTTGATGTGCTCACGGTCCAGCTCATAGCCATGGGCTTTGCCGATGCCGTACACCATCTTCATCTGCAAGGGCAGAATGGCCATCGAGGCCAAGGACTGCGGCAGCAGTTCCAGTGCGCCGTTGAGGATGGCGTAATTCAACACCGATTTATCCAGAGCGGCCGTATCGACGGCCGGCGCGGTCTCCAGCGGCACCGCGACCAAGGGCGCGTCGGCGAGGGCGTCGGCGTCTTCGGCAAAGCGCTGTGCCTGTGCCGGGTCCATGCGCAGCAGTCCGCTCAGGGATTTAAGAAATGCGTTTTCAGCCGCGCTGCGCACGCCGTCGGCATCGCACACGCAGACCGCCATTTCATAGGCCAGCTGGCGGCTGTCCGCGCTTTCCAGAAGCGCCGTGCATTGCTCCAGCGTCCGCCGTTTGAGCAGAACATCCTGATAGAGCGCCGGCATGTTGATGCTGCCGTCCGGTGCCAGGCCTTCCGCGATCTGCCTGATCTGTTCGCGTTCGCGTGCATCCTTGCTGCCGTCGGCGAAGGCGGCATGCAGACTGATGGCAAGGATGGCCTGTTGTTCGGCTGCGGTCATGGTCGGTTTTCCGTCGTTGAGTTGCCTTCAGTCTCGGACGGTCCAGGTTAACCCGGCGTGAATAGTCGCCGGAAACCGGCGGCGGCGTTTCGAAAGGTCAGTGCATATGATCGTGGCTCATGCCAGCGTCGGTCTGCGGCGCCTGTCTGGCGACGGTGAATTCCACGATGCGCTTGCCCGCCTTCGCGAAGACCAGCGTGATGGTGATTTTCTGGCCCTCGGCAATCGCCTGTTTGGGCGCGATCAGCATCAGGTGGGAGGCGCCGGGTTCTAGCGCCACGCTCTGGCCGGCCGGAACGGCCATGCCTTCGGTCAGCTGGCGCATCTGCATGACATCGCCGGCCATTTTCATTTCATGGATTTCCACGCGCTCGGCGGCATCGCTGCTGGCGGAAATCAGGCGGTCGGCGCTTTTTCCGGCATTGCGGATCGCCACGAACCCCCCGGCGACCTTGGCATTCGGCGGTGTTGCCCGGACCCAGGCATTGCTGAAGACCAGCGAATCCGCCGCCGCCGCGCCGGAAGCCAGAAGCAGGGCAAACAGGATGGAACTCAGGAAACGAAACAACATGGCCGGATTCCGGTGGAAAGTAGGGCCATTTTACCGTGATGCACGGCGGCCGGCATGATTCAACGCAATAAACGCCCGCCGTCCACGGCAATGACCTGACCGGTACAGTAGTCGGCATCCTCGATCAGGAACCGCGCCGCTTTGCAGATATCCGCGACCTGGCCGATGCGGGCCAGCGGGGTGGCGTCGAGGATGGCCTGTTTCTGGGCTTCGGATTTTCCGGACTCCGGCCAGAGAATGGCGCCCGGGGCGATGGCATTGACCCGGACCGATGGCGCCAGTTCCAGCGCCAACGATCGGGTCAGCATGCGTTGCGCCGCCTTGGCCATGCCGTACAGCGTATGGCCGGGCTTCGGGCGTTCGGCGAAGATGTCGAGCAGATTGACGATGCAGCCGGATTGCTTGGCAAGATGCGGTGCCGCGGCCTGGCTCAGGAAATACGGCGCGCGCGCATTGGCGTCAAACAGTGCATCCCAGTCGGCATCGGTACTGGTGCCGACGGGCGTGGGGAAAAAGCTGCTGGCATTGTTGATCAACACATCCAGCCGGCCGAATTGCGCCAGTACCGCCGGCACCAGCGCATCGCGCCGCGATGCCTCGCCCAGATCGGCCTGAAGGGTCATCGCGCTGTCCGGGCGGATCCGGTTGAAATCCGCGCACAGCGCCACGCACTCGCGCTCCGAGTTCTGGTAATGCAGGGCGATGCGGTAACCGCGGGCGTGCAGATCGGCAGCCAAGGCCGCGCCGATGCGGCGGCCGGCACCGGTAATCAGGATCACGGCGGAATCATTCGTCATGAGCGGTACTCGGTTCAAAACAGGACACAGACAAGGTATCCTGAACGGGCATCAATGACCAGTGAAAGCCCGTATGGAATTGCCC
>NZ_JAPDUI010000055.1 GCF_025980345.1 Arenimonas sp. GDDSR-1
AGCGGCTTGTTCGGCAGCGGCTTGTTCGGCAGCGGCTTGTTCGGCAGCGGCTTGTTCGGCAGCAGCTTGTTCGGCGGCGGCTTGTTCGGCGGCAGCTTCGGCGGCAGCCTGTTCAGCGGCGGCTTCGGCCGCCATATCGGCCAGTGCCATCGGCGTCGGAACCGAACTCGGCATCTCCGGCAATTCATCCCGCTTGGCGGCAACCCAGGATTCCAGTTCTGGATACGGGTTTGGCGCCGTATTCTGGCTCAGATCATCCAATGTCGCCTGCACGGCATCGGCCACCTGTGCCAGACAGGCAATCGATTCGGCGTTGGCGGCGATTTTGTGTGCAATGCCGCGGCGGACCAGTGCTTCCGCCGGAGCAAGGACTCCGGACATAGTCGCCACTTCAGACATGGCGAAAGCACCATTCATGGTGTGTATGGCACGGAATAGACCGTCATCGTAATCGGCGCTGCCCGATGCCGAAGCGCGCTGCAGCCATTCATTGACGGTCTGCAGATGTCCGGACACTTCCGGTTTGAGGATTTCCAGAAGCACCGGATCGATGACCGGTTCGGCACCGGCAACAGAAACCTCGGTTCCCGGTGTGCTTATCGCCTCAGGCACCGCGCTCTCGGCAGCAGTGGCGGGAATGACTTCTGCAGCGCTTTGACTGCGGTAATAGATTTCTTCGCCGGCCGCAAGTCGATCGGACGTGTCATTCAACCCGATCAGGTCGAGACTGACACGCTCGCCGGTCAATGCCTTGTGGAATGTCGGCAAGGTCGCGATGGCGCGTTTGATCATGGTCACGACCGGATCGGACACCGGACGCGATCCGTCAAGCACGCGGTTCAACAGGCTCTCGATTTTCCAGCTGAACTCGCTGAGCGCCTTGGCACCGACAAGACGGCCGCTGCCCTTGAGGGTATGGAACACCCGCCGGATGGGGCGGATGAGTTCGATGTTGTCGGGATCGGTCTGCCAATCCTTGAAGAACACCGCCAGATTGGCGTTTTCCTCGTTGAATTCCTCAAGGAAGATTTCACGGATTTCATCATCGATGCCTTCGGCTTCGAAGTCGAAGCCATCGATCAGATCGCCGGTTTCATCGACCACGATGACCGGACTGGCCGCTGCCGGTTCGGAATCGGGTACGGAGGGTGCCTGGGTCGGGACTGCAGCGGGCACCGCAGCCGCAACCGCGGCCGCCGGGGCGGCCGGCATGTCGCGCTCGGCCGCGCGCGCCGACTTCTCGGGTACCGGCCAGTAATGCAGTGCTTCAAGGCTTTTACGGGTGATTTCAAGAATGCGTTCACGGCTCGGACGCCGGTCGCGCACGGACTCGAGATAATATTCCAAGCTGGCGAGCACCTCCGCCAGGCGTTCCATCTGATCACCGTTCGGAATGCCCTTGCCGTCAATCAGCTCGGCACGGGTATAGGCGTTCACGGCATCGATGTACGCCGAAACCGGCGTGTATTCGAGAATGGCGAGCGCCCCGGAAACCTGCTTGAGCAGGGCCGGAATGACCGAAAGCTGCTGATGGTCCCAGTAGCTTTCGACGAAGGCGACATAGGCCTGGCGGACCTGCATGAAGTTGACGATGGATTCGCGGATCAGCGCATCCAGCAGCTGGTGCGACTGCGAAGAAGCCATGAAATCGCTGGCAAGGCGCGATTGCCGGCCGACGGCATCGCTGCCGTGGTAATCGAGCATGAATTCGACCGAGAGCAGCGATTTGGCGATGGCCATCAATTCGCCGTCGTTCAGCGGACTGCTGCCGTCGACATAGGCCTGGATGGTCTCGCGGTTGCCGCGGATGTGCTCACGCGCTTCCTTGGCGTCGATCAGACCCAGAGTGTTTTCGATGCGTGCCAGCACGGTGACCAGTTCGGCCATATCCGCCGGATTTTTATCATTCTGGCGGATGCTCAGGTCGAGCGTGTCCTTGATGCGCAGGATGTCTTCCTTGATTACCGCAGCCACGCTTTCCAGAAGGGCGTTGTTCCGGCCGAGCAGACTGCTTTTGGCATGCGCGATTTCTTCTTCGTCCGGCACGATGCTCGCAAGCTCGAAAACATCGTAAACCTGCTTGAGCGCGGGAGACGCACCGGCATCACGGGCCACGAAATACAGCAGCTCCTGGGTGAGCCGGACCGGCGAAAGGTGCCGTATCTCGCCGATGCCCCGGTGATTGAGGAAATTGACTTCCTGATCGACTTTGACAAGGCTCTGTTTCAGCGCATCGTCGCGTTCGATGCTGCGGTCGGCCAGCGCCGCAAGAAGCGCGGAAGCCACCCAGAACAATTTTCGGCTGGATTCTTCGCGGCATTGCGCGCTGATCCGTCCGCACACCGAAGCCAGCTTGCGGGGTGCATCGGCATCGGCGGCATTGTTCAGCCAACCCTGCAGATGCGCCTGGAACTGCAGCGACAGCGAACCGAAGTCGGTATCGTCGGCCTGACTGCGGATTTGCAGCAGCACATCGTCCGGGAGCGGCTGCTGGGTCGGTGCCGAATACACGGCCTCCTCACCCAGGATGCCCTCGCCGCGGATCGAACGCAGTTCATTGACCAGCGGAAGCAGTACCACGGGAACGTCGCGATTGCCGTTCTGCAGCCGCTCCAGATAATCCGGAAGCTGCACGATGCACTGCATCAGCAGCGAGAAGGCGTTATCGGCATTCGGCATGGCGCCATCGGCGAGCGCCAGCGACAGCCGCTCCATTTCCTCGGCCAGACGGGCCGCTCCGGTCAACTCGACCATGTTCAGGATGCCGGCAACCTGATGCAGGTGGCCGCTGCACTCGCGCAACGAGGTGATGCCTTGGCCTTCCTCGACGAAACGTTCGAGCGACGTGCGCGCCGAAAGCAGCGTGCTGTCAAGCTCCGGCTTCAACCAGGTCAAAACGGTGACATCGATGGGGCTCAGTAATTTCATTCAAAACCTTCGCAGATTCCAATCGGGACGCGGCTTGCGCCGGTTCGCATCGGGTACGCCGTCAACCGGGCAGCTTGAAGTTCGCTACCGAACGGCGCAGATCGGCGGCGAGTTTCGCCAGGTTTCCGACCGACTCCGCCGTGTTGCCGGCGCCCTGCGATGTCTGCTTGGTGATGTCCTGAATGGCCGCCATCGATTCGGTGATGCTGCCCGCCGAACGCGACTGCTCTTTCGATGCCACTGAAATATCCTGAATCAGTTTCGACAGATCGCCGGAAACGGTTTCGATTTCACCCAGTGCCAGGCCGGCGTCTTCCGCCAGACGCGCACCGGCGACCACTTCGGCCGTGGTCTGCTCCATCGAGTTGACCGCTTCATTGGTATCGGACTGAATGGTCTGCACCAGCGTCTCGATGCGCTTTGTGGCATTCGAGGCGCGCTCGGCGAGACGCTGGACTTCATCGGCCACCACCGCGAAACCGCGGCCGGCTTCACCGGCCGAAGCCGCCTGGATGGCCGCATTCAGCGACAGGATGTTGGTTTGTTCGGCAATGTCATTGATCAGTTCGATGATTGAACCGATTTCCTGCGAACTTTCGCCCAGACGCTTGATGCGCTTGGCGGTTTCCTGGATCTGGCCGCGGATGTTGTCCATGCCGTGAATGGTCTGGCGCACCACATCGGCGCCCTTGGATGCAATGACCACGGAACGGGTCGCCACTTCGGCGGACTCGGCGGAACGGCGCGACACGTCATCGATGTTGTCGGCGATGCGGGTGATCTGGCTGGACGCGGATTCGATCTGACGCGCCTGCTGTTCAGCCGCTTCGGCGAGCTGGGCGGCGGTGGCCTGGGTTTCCTGGGCCGATGCCGACACCTGCACCGAGGTCTCGTTGATGGTACCCACCAGCAGACGCATTTCGTCCACGGTGTTGTTGATGGCGTCCGCGATGGCGCCGGTGAAGTCTTCGGTCACCGTGGCCTTGGTGGTCAGGTCGCCGTTGGAAAGCGGGTCGATTTCATCCAGCAGACGCATAATGGCCTGCTGCTGCTGTTGGTTGGTTTCCTTGGACCGCGACAGTTCGCCTTTCTGGCTGCTCAGGTACAGCAGCGCCAGGAAGAAGATGCTGACCAGGGCCACCAGCGATGACACCAGGGTGATGTAGCTGTTCGGGAAGATGCGGCGCAGATTGATGTTGTCGTAGGCCTTGTACAGGTTTTCGCTGTCCTCCAGAAGCACCGCGGAATCCAATGAAATCGCGCCTTCGGCCTGGTGCACGTCGAACAGGTTGGTGGACGCATCGAGAATCGACTTGATTTCCTTTTCGGATTCGCCGAACAGCTGCTCGGCGGCGACCACGGAATTCATGGCAGCCGGGGAAGCCACCGGGGACACGTTCCAGTCGGCATTGCCGGACTTCAGACCGGTCAGCACCTGCGAGAATGCGGCGGTATCGCGCGACAGCGCATCCGCAGAGGAAACCGCTTTATCACCGCCGGCGACCACTTCGGTCACGCGGCGCGCCATGCGGTCGACCAGCACGATCTGGCGGTTGGCCAAGTTGATCTGCGCGGCGGGCGCGGCGTAATCGGACATGGCCGACACCACCTCGCTGAGTCGCGCCGAAAGCTGCGGCACGCGGGCATTGAACTGGTTGGCGGTGTTGGAAAGGCTGACCACTTCCTTTTCGGACTTCAGGATGACGTCGGCGTTCTTCTCGATGGTGGCCCAGGTCTTGCTGACCTGTGCCAGCGCGCCTTTGGCGCCGAGTGAATTATGGCTCTTGTTGAGCTTGGCCACGATTTCGTCGATGCGGTCCTTGGTGGCCTGGAACTCTGCAAACGACTCGGCGTTGCCGGAGGCCGACTGCTTGGAGTAGTTGGCCAGCTTCTGGGAAAGCACCTGTAGCTCGGAACTGAGCGCTCGCGCCTGGTTTTCCTGGGCACTGTAGTAGTTGGTCGCGATGAAGTTCGCGGCGAACGCAAGCACGGCCAAGGCCAGAATGAGAAGCCAGAAACGCTGGCTGTAGGTGCCGAGCTTGTCGGTGAAGGAACGTAATTTATTCGTGCTCATCTGTTGCATATCCCCTGAAGTTTTTGGTGTTACTCAAGCTGCAGCCTGTCTGAATTCCGGTGTGCGTGTCAGCAGATCCATGTCGAAAACGCCCCAGGTCTTGCCGAGCGCGCTGTAAGCCTTGCTGACGAAGTGGCCGAGGCGGCCTTCGGCGAATGCCTGTGCCTCGTCGACCAACTGCGCATCATTGAAGAAACGCTGGCCGAAAAGTTCATCGACAACCACCGCGACCATGCCGCCGGGCTGCTGCACCACCAGCATGCGCTGGCCGTCGTGCATGAGCGTGCGTTCGCCGAAAATGAACAGTTTGAAATCCACGATGGGCAGCAGATTGCCGCGTGAATTGGCGACCCCGAGCAGCCAGGGTTCCGAACGCGGCACCGGCGTCATCGGCGGCACGCCGGTGATTTCAATGACCTGTTCGAAGGCCGAGACCAGCGGATACGGGCCGAGTCGATAGGCGATGGCGCGCCAGTGCCCGGGCTCTTCCGAGACTTCCGGCGCCGCCGCGACATGCGCGATCGATCGGCGCTGGTAGTCCTGGAGTTTCGCGAAAATCGAAGTCAGTGCCGACATGGGATCAGGCCTTGAGCTGGGGAACGAACTGGCGGATGGCGGACAGCAGCTCATCGCGGGTGAACGGCTTGGTCAGGTACTGTTCGGCGCCGACCACGCGGCCGCGGGCCTTGTCGAACAGACCGTCCTTGGAAGACAGCATGATGACCGGCGTATTCTTGAACTGCTGGTTGTTCTTGATCAGCGCGCAGGTCTGGTAACCGTCCAGGCGCGGCATCATGATGTCGACGAAAATGATATGCGGCTGCTGGTCGGCGATCATCGCCAGTGCCTCGAAGCCGTCGACGGCTGTGGCCACCGAGCATCCTTCCTTCACCAACAGGGTTTCAGCCGTCCGGCGGATGGTTTTGGAATCATCCACCACCATCACTCTCAGGCCATTGAGTTGTGCACTATCCATCAAACTCCCCGAAATCATTCTCTTATGCGCCGGACCGACCGAATCGCGCTACTCTGCCATAATAATAGGCGAATTCCGATTTAGCCAAGCTTTTTCAGCCTTTCAATCTAACACAATCCCGGAAAACCGAGAGCGAGGCCCCGTATGCGCAAAGCCATAGCCGTAGTGATGGATCCGATCGAGGGCATCCACACGGAGAAAGACACCAGCTTCGCGCTGATGCTCGAGGCCCAGCGCCGGGGCTACCGGGTTCTGTATGTCCAACCCGGCAGCTTGGCCATTCGGGAGGGCAAGGCCCAGGCCACCATGGCCGAAGTTCAGCTCAAAGATGATAAATATCAATATTTTACCCAGGGCGAGTGGCAGACATCCGCGCTGAGTACGGTTCAGGCCGTGCTGATGCGCAAGGACCCTCCGGTCACCGACCAGTTCATCCATGACACCCAGATTCTGAGTCTCGCTGAATCCGAGGGTGTTCTGGTGGTGAACCGGCCCCAGGGTCTTCGTGACCTCAATGAAAAGCTGGCGGCCCTGCTGTTCCCCCACTGTTGTCCGCCGACCCTGGTCAGTCGCAGCATGGCGGATCTCAAAGCGTTCATCAGCGAACATGGCGATGTCGTGGCCAAACCGCTCGACGGCATGGGCGGCAAGTCCATCTTCCGCATCCGCCAGGGCGACAGCAACGCGAACGTAATTCTTGAAACCCTCACGGCAGGCGGTGCTTTGACCCTGCTGCAGCGCTATCTGCCCGAGATCCGCGACGGCGACAAACGCATTCTGCTGGTCGACGGCGAACCGGTGCCTTATGCGCTGGCCCGTATTCCGCAGGGCGATGAATTCCGCGGCAATCTGGCCGCCGGCGGCAGGGGCGAAGGGCGGCCGCTGAGCGAACGTGATTTCTGGATTGCCAGGCAGCTCGGGCCCTGGTTGCGGGATCGCGGGATGCTGTTCGTCGGATTGGATGTGATCGGCGACTATCTGACCGAAGTCAACGTCACCAGTCCGACCTGCGTGCGTGAGCTGGACAAACAGTTCGGTCTCAACATCGCCGGCATGCTGTTCGATGCCATCGAAGCGCGTCTGGACAAGGTATGACCCGAAAAGTCGGCCCGAGAGACCGCCTGACCGGCACTTTTCTGCTGTCCCTGATCGGGTACGGCGTGCTCGTGCTGGGCGTCGGCTTCACCCTGAACAAAGCCGCTCCAGTCAGTCCGACCCTGGATGTCATCCTCAGCCCGACCGCCAGTCCGAAGCCGCCCGACCAGGCCGACTTTCTGGCACAGGCCAACAATCAGGGCGGCGGCGACAGCGAACGGCCGCAACGGCCGAAAGACAACCAGCTGTCGCAATTGCCGCAGACCGATCCGGGCGATGCGCCGGTTGCGCTCAAAGCCCAGCAGACCCCGCCGGAACCGGAAGCCATCCAGCGCGTACTGACCAGTCAGGGTGCGAGTACCCAAACTACCCCGCGCGCACAGGAACAGAAGCCGAACAGCACCGAGCCGCTTCCGCCCGGCCAGGAGCTGGTCGAGCAGAGTCTGGCCCTGGCCAAACTGGCCAACGAGTACAGCCAGAAGCAGGCGCTGCAGGCGCGGCGCAGCAAGCACAAGTACATTACCGCCAGCACCCGTGAATATGCCTACGCCCAATACATGAATGACTGGGTCCGCCGCGTCGAACGCATCGGCAATGCCAATTATCCGCAACAGGCGCTGATCAACCGGCTGAGCGGACAGCTGATCCTGACCGTGGCCATCCGGCGCAACGGTCGCATCGAAGGCATTACCGTGGTCAAATCCAGCGGCAACAAAGTCCTCGATAAAGCCGCGGTGGACATCGTCCGTCTGGCCGAACCATTCGCGGCGCTGCCAGAAACGGCAGACAACCCGAACATGCTTTACATCACCCGCACCTGGCAGTTCATTGCCGGGCAGACCAGTCTCAACTAGAGCGTACTGCCAGGATGGTCGCGCGCAGCTGATGCCCGCTCACCGGCTTGCGCAGGAACGCGTTCATACCGGCATCCAGACACTGCTGCTCGGCATCGGCCTGGGTTCGCGCAGTCAGCGCCACGATCGGCGTTTGCAGCCCCTGTTGGCGCCAGATCGCGGTCAATTCCAGCCCATCCATGCCCGGCAGATCGATGTCGCAGAACACCAGATCGAAGCTGTCCTGTGTGGTGCGGGCCAGGGCTTCAAGGGCATTGCGGGCAACGGTCACCGTGTGGCCGTCGGCAAGCAGCAATTGGCTGATCACCTCGACGATCGTGTCATCGTCCTCGACCAGCAGAATGCGGGCACTGCCTTGCGGCACCGCAATTTCGGGCACCGTGCCGGCATCGGCGGGCAAAAGGGCCGTCGGTAGCGGCAGGGTGAGCGTGAACACCGACCCTTTGCCGGGTTCGCTGCTGATCTGGATATCTCCGCCCATCATGCCGGCCAATTCCTTGCTGATGGCCAAACCCAGGCCGCTGCCGCCGTACTGCTGGGCGGTACGCACGCCGTCCGCTTGTACGAAGCGCTGGAAAAGGCGGCCCTGCTGTTCGTCGGTCATTCCCGGTCCGGTATCCATCACCATGCATTGGAACCCCTTCGGCCAAAACGGCTGCACTTTCAGGGTGACGCCGCCCTGCGCCGTGAATTTGACGGCATTGCTGCCGAGATTCAACAGGATCTGGCGGATGCGTCCGCCATCGCCGAGAAACCCGGCCGGCAACTCGGGAGCGATCTGCACGTGACAGTAAAGCCCCTTATGCCGGGCCATCGGCTCCAGCAGATCCTGCACATCGGTCAGCAGCCCGCGTATGGCAAAGACCTGATCATCCAGCTCGAGTTGGCCTGCCTCGATTTTGGACAGATCCAGCGCGTCATTCATCAGACGCAACAGATGCTCTCCGGCTTTTTTGATGGCGGCCACCTGGGTGCGCGGCTTTTCAGGCAACTCCCCGGCCAACAGCAGTTCGGTCATGCCCAAGACACCGGTCATCGGCGTGCGGATTTCATGGCCGAGGTTGGCGAGGAACTGCGATTTCGCCTCAGAGCCCTGCACCAGCAGCTGTTGCTGCTGGGCTGCCAGCTGCCGGAGATACTTCTGCTTCAATTGCCGACGGTAAGCAACGACGACGACGGCAATCAAAGCGAGACCGGCCAGGAAGAACAATGCCAGCGCCCAGGCGCTTAACCACCAGGGCGGCAATACCTCAAGTGTCAGCACCACCGGGTCCGACCACTGGCCATCGACGCCGGCCGCCACCAGTTCCAGCCGGTAATGGCCTGACGGAAGTGTCGAAAACTGGCGCTTGCCGTTGCTGCCCATTTCGACCCAATCCGGATCGTAACCGGACAGGCGGGAACGGAAGCGGTGACTGGCGGCATCATCGAATGTGAGTAACAGGGCATCGACGCTGAAGTCGCGGTCATCCGGTTCCAGCACGATCGTTTTCCGGTAATCCAGCGCGTGCACATCCTCGCCGCGCCGGACGCTGGCCTGTTCAATGACCAGACGCGGCTTGCCGGCGGCTGTCACCATGCGGTCGGGCGAGAACACCACCGGACCCAGAGTGCTCAGGGCCAGACCCTCGCCATCGGCGGTGATGACGGGCGGCCGCTTCATGAACTCCTGGCTCGGCAAGCCGTCCCGGGTTCCGTACACGCGGACCCGGTTCTGCACCGGATCGAAGCGCATCAAGCCGCGCAGGGAGGTCATCCACAGCGCGCCGTTGGCGTCGGAACGGATACCGAGCACATCGACCGCCGGCAGACCTTCATCGCCGGCGATGCTGCGGATCCGCTCCAGTTTTCCGTCTTGCCAACGGTAGGCCTCCAGCACGCCGAGCCTGCCGAGCCAAAGCGTCTGCGGCGGGGTCAGCAAGGCACTGAAAACCCGCTGCTCGGGCGCACCGCTAACGGGAATGAATTTTCCGGCCTCCGAACGCCAGCGCAATAACCCTTCCCCGCCCGCCACCCACAGCGCGCCATCCGGGCCGGTAAACAGCTGGTTCGGGTCGGGGAACTGCAGGCCGTGACCGCTATCGGGGGTGATTTCATGGACGATGCGGCCATCCGCGGCGTCACGCGCCTGCAATCCGCCGCCATACGCATTGATCCATAGCAGGCCATCGGGCGTCTGCAGGATATGCTTGATGGGTCCGATCAACAGCGGATCCGCAGTCGAATCCTGACGCCAGATACGCAGCCGCCGGCTGACCGGATCGAAGCGGAGCAGCTCCGCATCTCCGGCGCGCACTCCGCCGGCCCAGATGATGCCGGCGGCATCCTGGCTGATGGCGGTAATCTGGGTGATGCCTTCGGCCGCAGGCGGCAGATCCAGATGCGTTATGCGGCCGCTGGACGGCGAATACCGGTCGATCGCTCCGGAGTTGCCCACCAGCAAAATGCTGCCGTCGGCGGAACGATGATAGTCCTCGGGTCTGCTGACACGCAGCGGCACCTCATCTTCGGCACCGGCGATGCTTCTGAAATAACGCCAGGACGACGGCTGCCGGAGCAGCCCGCTTTCACCGCCGAACCAGAAGCCGCCGGATTGATCCTTCAACGCGGTCATGAAGCGCTCGTCCTGCCGCATTCGTTCGATGCGTCCGTCCACCAGACGGTTCAATCCGTTGCGGGCGACGAAAATCCGCGAGCCGTCATCATCCTGCAGTACCGCCATGATTCGGTTATTGGTGAGTGCGGAAGCCCAGGCCGGCGTCTGCACGTTGCCGCTGTTGTCAACCAGATTCAAGCCGCCGCGGGTGCCGAGCCACATGCCGAGCTCCCGGTCCGGCATCAGGTTGATGACTACCGGCGACGACAGACGGGCGTTGTCGAAGGCCATGAAGCTTTCCTTGCGCCATTTGACGATGCCGGACGTGGTGGCGATCCAGAGCGTGCCCGTTGCGTCGAAGGCAAGGGACAGCACGTTTTCATCCGGCAAGCCCGGCATGCCGGGCGTCGGCAGGTAGTGCCGGAGCCGTCCGTCGGGCAGCAATCGGAACAATCCGTTTCCGAAGGTTCCGAACCAGACCGAGCCGTCACCGTTCGAAGCGATGGCCCAGACATCGGCGGTACTCGCATCCTTGCCGAGCGGCAACGGACTGAAACCCGAATGGGCGGCGTCCATCAGCAGCAGGCCGTGCCCTTCGATCGCCACCCAGATGCGGTTGCCGGGATCGACATGCACGGCCTGCACGTAGTTTCCGGGCAGCGAGCGGTTGTCGCCGGGCGTATGCCGGTAAATCAGGAATTTGCCGCCGTCATAGCGCGCCAGGCCATCCTGGGTGCCGATCCAGATATAACCCTCGTGGTCCTGCGCCAGCGACATCACCTGGCGGCTGGGCAGGCCATCGCGGACTTCGAGCGGCAGGAATTGGGACTGACCGGCGCATGCGGCGTCCGACAGCATGGCCTGAATCGCCCACAGAAAAAGCAGAAGCAATGAACGGGACATCCCTCGTCTCCCCAGCCGCAATCATCCTTAGCGGCATGATAAAACATTTCCGGACCGGTCTGTCCGTTGCGCCGGTGGAACAGTCATTTGTTGCCGAAACGGCATGCCGGTGCCGGCTTTGGCCTATGATAGGCGGCATGGACCTCCTGCACGCGCCCTTGCACCGGACCGCCCTGCTGCTGGCGCTGTCACTCAGCGCGCCGGCCGTCAGCGCCGCCGATCTGTACACCATCGATCCGGTGCATACGCGGGTCGCCTTCCGGGTCATGCATGCCGGTTTCTCGCCGAGCATCGGCACCGTGTCGCGGCCGACCGGAACCCTGCTTTACGATGCCGCCAATCCTGCCGCCTCGCAGGTCAGCATCGAGATCGGGTTGGCCACCCTGGACATGGGCGATGCCGACTGGAACCGGAAAGTTCTCGGGGATTTTCTCGATAGCCGCAACTTCCCGTCGGCACGCTTCCAATCAACCGCCGTTGAGGCGGTCTCCGAACAGCTGCTGCGGGTCACCGGCAACCTGCAGATCGCCGGCGGCAGTACGCCGGTGACCTTCACCGTCATCTTGAATGCGCACAAACGGCATCCGCTGACCCTGAAAAAGACGCTTGGCATGCAGGCCAGCACCGACTTCAGCCGCAAAGCCCTCGGCATCGATGCCTGGCCGTCCGTGGTCGGCGACCGGGTGCATCTGGATCTTGCCATTGAAGCCACACTCACCGATCGCGACAGCGAGGACAGCACACCATGATTCTCAACAACAAACAGCGCTGGGGCGGCATCAGCATCGGATTGCATTGGCTGACCGCAGTGCTGATCATCGGCCTTTCCGTGGTCGGTCTGCTGATGACCGAACTGCCCAATTCCCCGCTCAAAATGCAGATCTATGCGTTGCACAAGAGCTTCGGCCTGACCGTATTGGCATTGACCCTGCTGCGCCTGGCATGGCGCTTGATTGCGGGCACGCCGGACGATCTCCCCGGGCCGCGTCTGCAAATGCTGGCGGCCAAGGCCGTGCACGGGCTGATGTATTTCCTGCTTCTGGCGATGCCGCTGAGCGGATGGCTGTTCAATTCAGCCGCGGGTTTCCCGCTGCGTTGGTTCAATCTGGTGCAGCTGCCGAAGCTGTTCACCGGTTACAACCCTTCCGTCAAACATCTGGCGCACGAACTGCATGAGACCGGGTTCTATGTGTTGGCGTTACTGCTGCTGGTGCACGCCGGAGCCGCCCTGTACCATCATTATGTCGTCAAAGACGAAAATGCCATGACGCTCTCCATTCGCCTGTTCGGCCTGCTTCTGCTGACCGCCACACTTCCCGTCTCGGCACTTGACTGGCAGATGGCCAAGGGATCGAGTCTGGGCTTCAGTTCCAGCTTCCAGGGCGAAGCCTTCAGCGGAAGCTTCACCCGCTTCACGCCGCAGATCCGGTTCGATCCGAAACAGCTGGCGCAGGCGCGTTTCGATGTGGTCATCGATCTGGCGAGCGCGGATACCCGTAAC
>NZ_JAPDUI010000088.1 GCF_025980345.1 Arenimonas sp. GDDSR-1
CCGATGACGAAGCGTTTCTGCGACGGTTCCGGATTGATGCTGATCAGTTCGACCATGCGGGCGGTCGGCGCCAGACGCTGCCGTCCCAGCAGCAGTTTCCGCAGCTGCGCGTTCTCCGACTGGACGGCCAGCATCTGCTGCAGGGCGAGATCGGTCTTGAGTTTTTCCCGTTCCAGGAAGTCGATCCGGGTACGCAGGCTCTGATTGCTGCTGACGGCATCGACGGCGCCCTGCCACATGGCCTGCGGGCGCGTGGCCAGCCACCACACCGGCGAAGCCAGGACACTGGTACGGCTTCGGATTTCGCGGCTGACGGAAAAACGCGCATCGACGGCCATCAGGCAGAGTGCCGCAACGGTATAAAAAAGAATCGGCAGCCAGACGCCGAGGCCGCTGCCGATCCGGAAGGAGTGGCGGTTATCCGATGCCACGAATCATTCGCGTGTCGAGAACTCGCCGCCGCCGTGCATGTCGATCAGGTCCAGCGCCTTGCCGCCGCCGCGGGCGACGCAGGTCAGCGGATCATCGGCGACATGGACATGCAGACCGGTCTTGTCGGAAATCAGTTTGTCGAGATCGGTCAGCAGCGCGCCGCCGCCGGTCAGCACGATGCCGCGTTCGGTCATGTCGGAACAGAGTTCCGGCGGCGTCTGTTCCAGCGCCAGCTTGATCGAGCTGACGATGCCGGAAAGCGGTTCGCGCAAGGCTTCAAGCACATCATTCGAATTGAGCACGATTTCGCGCGGCACGCCTTCGGCCAGATTGCGGCCGGAGATGCGCATTTCCTTGACGTCCTGCTGCGGGAAGGCGCAGCCGATTTCAAGTTTGATTTTTTCCGCAGTGGCATCGCCGATCAGCGTACCGCGTGTACGGCGCACATGGTTGATGATGGCTTCGTCGAAACGGTCGCCGCCGATTTTCACCGACTGCGAATACACGATGCCATTGAGCGAAATCACGGCGATCTCGGTCGTGCCGCCGCCGATGTCGATGACCATCGAACCGCGCGCTTCCGCAACCGGAATGCCGGCGCCGATGGCCGCTGCCATCGGTTCTTCGATGATGAACACATCGCGCGCGCCGGCTTCAAGCGCCGACTCCTTGATGGCGCGGCGCTCGACCTGTGTCGATCCGCAGGGTACGCAGATCAGCACGCGCGGACTCGGACGCAGGAAGCGCGAGGTATGCACCTTGCGGATGAAATGCTTGAGCATTTCCTCGGTGTAGGTGAAATCGGCGATGACGCCGTCTTTCATCGGACGCACCACCGTGAGATTTCCGGGCGTGCGGCCCAGCATCTGCTTGGCATCGGCGCCGACCGCGGCCACGGTATGCGAATGGTGGCTGTTGCGTCCGGTGCGGATCGCGACCACCGAAGGCTCGTTCAGCACGATACCCTGCCCGCGCACGTAGATGAGCGTGTTGGCTGTTCCAAGGTCGATGGACAGGTCGTTGGAGAAAAGACCGCGGAGCTTTTTAAACATCGTGGAAAGCCTTATGAAATGGGGATTGATGCGAGCCAATAGGATACCGTTTCCGGCCTGCCGGAACAAGCGATGCCTGCATCATGTTTCCTTGAAATTCAGACAGATGCCGGCCAATCGGGTAAAATGGCGGACCTTATGGATTTCAGGGATTTACGATGTCTCGTGCGCTGATCTGCGGTTCCCTGGCCTTCGACACCATCATGGTGTTCCAGGACCAGTTCAAGAACCACATCCTGCCCGACAAGGTGCATATCCTCAATGTCTCGTTTTTCGTGCCGCGCATGCGCCGCGAGTTCGGCGGCTGTGCCGGCAATATCGCCTACAACCTGAACCTGCTGGGCGGCAAACCGGTCCCGATGGCGACCGTCGGGCAGGATTTCGAGTCCTACCGGGAGCATTTCGAGCATTGCGGCATCCCGCTGACCCATGTCAAGGTGGTCCCCGACCTGTACACCGCCCAGGCCTTCATCACCACCGATCTCGATGACAACCAGATCACCGCCTTCCATCCGGGCGCGATGATGCGCTCGTTCGAGAACCATGTGAAGGACGTGTCCGATGTCGGCTTCGGCATCGTCGGGCCGGACAGCTACGAGGCCATGCTGCAGAATTGCCGGGAGTTCAGCGAATCCGGCATTCCGTTCATCTTCGACCCGGGCCAGGCCATGCCCCTGTTCAACGGCGACGAATTGAAACAGATGATCGAGCAGGCGACCTACGTCACCGTGAACGACTACGAATCGCTGCTGATGAGCGACAAGACCGGGCTGAGCACGGCCGAAATCAGCAGCCGCGTACAGGGCTATATCATCACCCGCGGCGACAAGGGCTCGGAGATCCATACCGCCTCCGGCATGCTGCAGATTCCCGCCGCCAACGCCATCCGGGTGGTCGATCCGACCGGCTGCGGCGATGCCTACCGGGCCGGCCTGATTTTCGGGCTGATGAAAGGCATGGACATGGCCACGGCCGGCCGCATCGCCTCGCTGATGGGCGCGCTCAAGATCGAACACCTCGGCCCGCAGAACCAGCGCTTCAGCTACGCCCAGTTCGCCATGCAGTTCAAACAGCAGTTCGGCTACGCACTCGACTGATTCTGCCGGTTTGCGGCCAAAGAAAAACCCCCGGCATGCCGGGGGTTTTCCGTTTCAGCCTGAAGCGGTCAGAATTCCTGCGAGAACCGCAGGCCGATGGTACGCGGCTGGCCGGCCACGGTATACACCTGGCCGTTGGGATACTCCGGAACGAGTCCGGAAGCACCGCAGACGGTGACGGCGCACATGGTGAAGCGGTTGAACTCGGCCCTTTCGTCGAACAGGTTCTTGACGTACAGGTTCAGGGTCCAGCTGTCCTTGCGGATGCCGGCCGAGAGATCGAACATCGTGTAGGAGGGCATATCGCCCAGAATCTCGCGTTCGAGAATGCGAAGATCGCTGGTACGGCGTCCTTCATACACCACCGAACCCTGGATGAACGGCTCGTAATCCTTCCAGTCAAAGGTATAACGTGCATTCAAGTTGCCTTTGAATTCGGCGGTGACCGGCAGACGCGTGCCCGATGGTGCTTCCGGATCGGCACAGTCCGTCACCGGATTGCCGTTTTCATCGGTGAAGCCGCAGTAGTTCTCGGTCAGCTTGGCATCGTAGAACGCCACGCCGGCACTGAGCTGCAGATTGTAGGTCGCGGCGAAATTGACATCCATTTCCAAGCCGTCAATGCGCGCCTGGTTGGCGTTCTTGATCTCGGTCAGGCCGTTTTGCCCCAGAATCGTGAACTGGAAGTCCTTCCATTCCTGGCGGAACAGGGCGCCTTGTCCATCCAGCTGGTTTTCCAGCCGAACTCCCAGTTGGTCAGGTAGTCGGCCTGATACGGCGGCAGGGTGGCACGGCGGTTCACGCCGCCCGGGCGGTAACCTTCCGACCAGGTGCCGTAAATCAGCTTGTCCTCATCCAGCTTGTAGGTCACGTTGAATTTGCCGAGCGTGCCGTTCTCCTTGGTGGTCTTGCCGAGGCTGCCATCGGGATCGCGGATGAACTCGCAGGGCGCGCCGTTGAATTTCGGCCAGTCGGCCGGATCGGTGCTGCCGTACACGAAGGCACAGGCGGCCTCGCCGTAACGCTGGTTGCCCGGCCGGCTTCCCTGACCCGAAAACGCCCGCGAGAATCCGAAGAACCCGCGCAGGCTGTTGTCGTTCTCGAAGTAACGGAAACCCGCGGTTGCGGTCAGCTTGTCGGTGAAATCGAAGCTGAATTCGCCGAATACGGCCTGTTCGCTGTCGCGGCGGTCCTGTTTGGTCAGCCAGATGGTGTCTTCCCAGCCGGTCACTTCATAGCCGTCGTACCAGTCGGCGATCATGTAGCGTTCCTGGATGTCGCGGTACTGGTCGATCTGGAAGTAGCCGCCGATGAAACGGAAGCGCTCGTCCTGCGGCGAGGAAATGCGGATTTCGTGGCTGCGCTTGGTCTGATGACCGTCGCTGAGCGTGATCTGTGACGGATTGATGTAGTCGTAGTTGTTGTCGATGGCATAGTAGCCGTAACCCGAGACGACGTCGTACCAGAAGCCGTAATCGTTGTAGTCGGATTCGGACTTGCCGTCACGGTCAAGCGTCGAGAACGCATAGACCAGATCGAAATTGCCGATTTTCCCGGTCACGGTCAGGGCGACCTGGGTGAACTTGTCCTCCAGCGACTCCGGATAGTAACGCGAGATCTTGAGATCGCCGACCACCGGATCGAACGCGAAGCTGCCGTTGGTGGTTTCCTTCTGGGTCATGATGCTGGGCATGATCGACCAGTTCTCGCCGAGGTCGATTTTCAGCGCGGCACGGGCACCGGTGGTGTGCGAGTCGTTGTAGTCCTTCTCGACCAGGCCCGCGTTGTTCATGGTGATGCCGGAGGTCGGGAACGTACGCTCGTTGTAGACGTTGTCGATCCAGCCGGCATCCTTCTGGTCCCAGCCGACCACGCGCAGCGCGGCGACATCCGACAGCGGGAGATTGAGGAAGCCCTCGAGGACGTGGCCGTCACCGCCGCCGCTGACGCTGTTGACCTCGAAGGCATAGCCGGACGCGAACCCGCTGGGGTCCGGCTTGTTGGTGATGATCTTGATGGTGCCCGACTGCGAACTGGCACCGTACAGCGTGCCCTGCGGACCGGCCAGCGCTTCCACGCGCTCGATGTCGTAGATGTGCGGTTCGATCGAACCGCCGACGCCGGTGACCGGCTGTTCGTCGAGATAGATGCCGACCGACGGGGAAGGGCCGGAATGGTTGCCGTCACCGCCGCTGACCACGCCCCGGATGTACGGATCGGAGCCGCCGCCCTCGCCCTGCGTATAGGACAGGCTGGGCAGCAGTTTGGCATAGTCATCGAAATCGCTGACATTCATTTCGGTCAGTTTCTGGGTTCCGAGAACCTGGATGCTGATCGGCACTTCCTGCAGGTTTTCCGTGCGCTTCTGGGCGGTCACGGTCACCGTGTCGAGCGTGGCCTTCTTTTCTTCGGCAGCCTGGTCATCCGGGGCGGCCAAAGCGGCGGTACTGAGCGCCATGTAAATCGCGGCGGTCAGCGGAAGACGAGCCACTTTCAGCTTCGGCCTCATTTTTTGTTGTGTGTTCATTTACTCTCCCTTGCGTTGGTGGTGTATTTCTCTTTTCTGGAAAACCGGAACTTCCGGGTACTGCGCGAAGACGGGACCCAATGCATCCTTCAACGGGTCCAGCCAGGTTTCATAATGGCGCCAGTGATCGACGCCCTCCTTGTATATCGGTTGCCTGACCTGTTCGGAACTCGCGGTTCGTACCGGACGGTCGTTTTCGAAGAACTTGAGGCATCCCTCTTCGAACGGCAGTCCGCAGTAATCCAATACGCGCCGGACTTCGCTTTCGGTATCCTGCACCATGTTTTCGTAATGCACGCGGCAGATGCGGCCCGGAAGCACCTCATCGAAATGCGCCATCAGCTCGACATAGTCGCGGTAATAGCGCCCCATGTCGTCAAGGCTGTAGCTGAAGTTCTGGCCGCGGGCGAAGTGCTGCTTGAAATTGGAGAAACAACAGGCCAACGGATGACGTCGCGCATCGATGATCTTCGCGTTGGGAAGCATGAGCTGGATCAACGCGACATGCGCGTAGTTGTTCGGCATCTTGTCGATGAAGAACGGCGCATCGGTCCGGCGCTGGATGCGGGTGTTTTCCAGATAACGCCTGGCATAGGCCGACGCCTGTTCGGCGCTCATGCCGCCCAGCATCGGGTAGTAGGTGCTGGAAGTGGCATCGCTCTGGCGTCGGTACAGGTCTTTGGTTACCGAAATGACGTCCGGCAACTCCATCGTTCCCTCGACCTGCGAATGGCTGGACAGGATCTGCTCCAGAAGCGTGGACCCCGCCCGCGGCATGCCGAGAATGAATATCGGATCGGCATCGGCTACGCCGTAATGCGAGCGCTGGCGGAAGAATTCGGCATCGAACAGGCGCTGGTTCTGCCGAAGCTTCATGGTGTTGCGGTCCGCGTTGTACTGGATCAGGCTCTTGCGGCGGCGGTTGCCCTCGTCGTAGTGCCGGAATGACTGCGCGAATTCACGGCGGTCTTCCAGGGCCTTGCCGAGCGCGAAATCGAAATGGAAACGGTCCTCGTCCCCCAGGTCGGCGCGTGCAATCTGGACTTCCATGGCGGCGACATCGTCATCGGTGAACCGGAAGGTCTTCAGGTTGGCGAGGCTCCAATAGGCCTCGCCGTACTGCGGTTCGATGCCGATGCTGCGCCGGTAGGCGGCAACGGCACGTTCGGTCTGGCCTGCGGTCTTCAGGGTATGCCCGAAACTGTGCCATATCCGCGAATATCCGGGATGTTCGGCCAATACCTCCTCGTAAAGCGCGATGGCGGCATCGAAGTCGCCGGTTTTGCTGAGCGCGACCGCCTTCAGATTGCGGTAACTCATGTTGCGCGGCTCATCCCTCAGCAGGATCTCGGCCTGTTCCAGAACTTTCGCGAAATTATTGTTGCGGTTGAGGATGTAGGCATAGTTCTGGCGGGCGAAATTGAATCCCGGTGACAGCTCCAGACAGCGCTCCAGAAGATGCTCCGCGTCCTGATCGCGTCCGAGCCGGGCGGCAACTTCAGCCAGCATGCGTATGGCCGCGACATCGGTCGGATTTTCACGCAGATAGTCCTTGAGCGCACGTTCGGCAACCGGAATATCGTTTTCGCCCATGGCCGCGGCGGCGAGCAGAAGCCTCGGGTTGGCGTCGGAATGGCGCAGTTGCTTGGCATAGGCGGCATCGGCAGCTGCGGCATCGCCGTTGGCCGAGTGGATATCCGCGATGGCCAGCCAGGCTTTGGGCGATTCGGGCTTCAGCGCAACCGATTGCCGGAGGGCATCCAGGGCCTTGTCGCCCAACCCCATGCGCCGGTATATCAGCCCGAGCTCAAGATGCACGGCGAACCAGTTCGGCCGCAGGCTCCGAAGACGCAGGAGCACTTTTTCTGCGGCCTCAACACGGTTCTGTTTGGCCTTTGCCAGCGCATTGAGCAGAAGGGCATTCGGCTGCTCCGGCAGCACTTTGAGTATTTCATCCGTCTGTGCTTCGGCCATGCGGGGTTCTGCCGCCAGTAAGTTGGCGGCTTGCGCGAGTGCGGCTTCCAATCCAGACGAAGGGTCCGGCACGGCTGACATCATGAACCTTAATCAATGTTAAACAATGATTAAAAATACCATATTTCAGTGCAATGAACGCGCCTTACGCGGGCGATTTGGTCGAATTTCACCCCCTGATTTGCCAATAAAAAACCCCAGTCCTAATGGACTGGGGTTTAGGGTAAAGACCCTGGCGATGACCTACTCTTGCATGACAGAATCACACTACCATCGGCGCGGTTGCGTTTCACTTCCGTGTTCGGGATGGGAACGGGTG
>NZ_JAPDUI010000056.1 GCF_025980345.1 Arenimonas sp. GDDSR-1
AAATTCGGGGTCAGCGTGCCCGGCAACCTGTCGGTGGTCGGCTTCGATGATATTCCCCTGGCCAGCCAGGTCTGGCCGGCCCTGAGCACGGTGCGCCAGCCGATCGAAGCCATGGCGGCGAAAGCGGTCCAGCTGCTGATTGCCAAACTGCGTGGAGAGCAGGACATTCCGATGGAAGTGATGATCCGCTCCGAACTGGTCCTGCGCGAAACCACCAGCGCCCTCTGAGTGCCGGCCATTCCGGCTCGGAAACACCCGGCCACTGCGGTATCCTAGGCGCACCGGCGGACCGCGCCGTGATCATCCCGGAGATGGCCGCCGATGCCCGAAGTGCGCAATACACCGACCACGCTGCCCGCCAACGCCGTTTGGTGGTTTTTCGCCATCGCGTTCGTGGTGCTGTTCGCCGGCTACGGTCTGCGCGATCCCTGGCCGGCCGATGAACCGCGTTTCGTGCTGGTCGCCAAGCAGATGGTGGAAAGCGGGAACTGGCTGTTTCCGCATCGCGGCATCGAGCTCTATCCTGACAAGCCGCCGGTGTATTTCTGGCTGCTGGCCCTGTCGTATTTCTTGATCGGCAGCTGGCGCTGGAGTTTCCTGCTGCCGTCGCTGCTGTCGGGCATGGCGGTGCTCTGGCTGGTCTACGATCTGGGCAAGCGCCTGTGGCAGCCGCGTGCCGGTCTGTGGGCCGCCGTCGCGGTGTTGGCATCCATCCAGTTCGTGTATCAATTCAAACGTGCCCAGATCGATCCGACCCTGGTGCTGATGACCACTGCCTCGTTCTACTGCATCGCAAGGCATGTTCTTCTGGCGCGGGACTGGCGCCTGCTGTGCGGCGGGTTCGCGCTGGCCGGTCTGGGGGTGATCACCAAAGGCGTCGGCTTTCTTCCCCTGCTGGCGCTGCTGCCTTTGGCCGCTTACCGCCGCTGGCAGTTCCATCCGATGACTGCCGCCCGGCATGGCGATGGCTGGCGCTGGCTCGGCGCGGCCGGTTGTTTCCTGCTGCCGATCGTGCTGTGGCTTTCGGCCATTGTTTATCTGGGTCTGAATTCCGGGAATCCGGAACATGCCGAATACCTCAACAACATCCTGTTCAAGCAGACCGCCGAACGTTACGCCAACCCCTGGCACCATTTCGAACCGTTCTGGTATTTCGCCGAAATCATCGCCCTGTTCTGGCTGCCGTTCTCGCTATGCGGGTTCTGGCTGCTGAAACCCTGGCGCGCGGCGTTTGCCGAACGCGATCTGCGCGTGCTGTTTCCGTTGCTGTGGGGCGTGCTGGTGGTGCTGTTCTTCAGCCTGAGCTCCGGCAAGCGCGACATGTACATCCTGCCGGCACTGCCGGCCTTCGCGCTGGCGGCGGCCCCGTATCTGCAGGGCATCAGCGAACGCCGCGGTTTCCGCATCGCCTTGCTGGCATTCGTGCTTGCGCTCGGCCTGGCTTTCACCGGGCTCGGCATCGCCGCCCTGTTCGGCCGGGCCGGCTTTGCCGAAAGCCTGATCAATGAGCGCGGTCTGGGCGCGGAAGCGCGCTGGCTGTGGTGGATGCTGGCGGTCTGCGGCGGCATCTGCCTGTTGGCCGGAATGTGGGCGCGCACGCGGCGCGTGCTGACCGCCAGCGCCATCAGTCTCGCCGCATTGTGGATCGGCTATGGCCTGGTGGCGCATCCGGTGCTGGATGCCAGCAGTTCGGCGCGCAATCTGATGCAACAGGCCTTCGTGCAGGCCGGACCGGGCACGGAGATCGGCATGGTGGCCTGGAAAGAGCAGAATCTGCTGCAGGCCCGCGGCCGCGTCACCGAGTTCGGCTTCCGCCAACCCGATGCCGTGCAGCTTGCGCGCGGCATGGCCTGGATGCGCCAGAGCCCGCAGACCCGACTGCTGCTGGTGCACGAAAACAAGGAACTGGCCTGCATCGCCTATGGCGGGCCGGGCACGCTCGCGCTGGACAGGGCCAACCGCCGCAGCTGGTGGCTGGTGAATGTCGATGCGGTTACCGGGTGTCCGGATTCAGCGCCTGCGGAATAAGGCCTCGGCCCCGATTTTCCCCAGAAGCTGGATCAGTACGCGGGCGTCCGGCGCGGTCACCAGTTCCGACAGCACCGTCGGCGTGGAAAGCGGCGATGGGGCATCGGCCGCCGCCGGGTCCGGCGCCGGCTCGGTAAAACGAACGCCGTAGTTTTCGGCCAGCCAGGCGTAATCGGCCTTGTGGCGCTCCTGCAGCATCCGGGCGACCGTCGGCCGCGCCGTGATGCGCATCGGTGCCGGCACCGATTCCTGCACCAATGCCTCGATCTGCTTGTGCAGCCGGCCCTGCATCAGGACCTGTTGCGGCGCGAACGCCGCGGTGTCCAGATTGCGGTAGAGGTTGTAAAGACAGAACAGCGTTTCCGCCGACATCGAGCGGTTCGAATCGACCCTTTTCTGCGGATGCGCATCGATCCCGAAGAACTCGGAAATGCGGCCGTAGGCATCGGCGACCACGCAGCCGGAGGCCAGTTGAGGGCGCTCGAAGGCGCGGACTTCAACGTCGCCCGGGAAGACCGACTCCCACGTTTCGATCTGTTCGCGGAAATTGAAGTAGAGGATGCGCGGATCCATGCGCGGAACGTCATTGCGGAACTTGACCGCCTGCTGGATGCCGGACGCGAAACGCGACACGGCCTCGCGCACATAGAGCAGGATGCGGAAGCGGCCGTAGCCCATGGCTTCGACATCGTCGCGGAAACGCCTTACCGCCTCCGCATCGACCGCGCTCAGGTATTCCGAGGACAATACGGCGTTGTCCGCATCCGGAAACAGCGCTGGAATGCGTTGCCAGAAATTCCGGCGGACCAGCGCCACCGCTTCGGGGTCCGGCATCTGCAGCCGGATGGTGTGGTCCAGCGTGTCGAAGGGTTTGTACATCGCGGCCAGCACCGAGTGCGTGCGCAGGCGCGGGTGGTGCAGGTAGCGGAATCCGGCATCGCTGCCGCGGTTGGCCAGCAGGCTGTCCTGCAAGGCGGTGCTTCCGGCTTTGTGGCTGCCGATGTGGACGAACAGACTGCGCATACGGGGTTTCCGGGCGGGCTGCCGTCAGTGTAACAAACGGTGCGGAACGGGGAGGACTCCGTTATCATGGTCGCCATGAACGCAGGGAAGTTTGCATGAAAATCCTCATTCTCGGCGCCGGCCAGGTCGGCAGCTCGGTCGCGGCGGCGCTGTCGGTGGAAGACCAGAACGACATCACCGTGGTCGACAGCGACGCCCTGCGCCTGCGCGAGCTGACCGAAAAGCTCGACATCCGCGCGGTGGTCGGCCATGCGTCGCTGCCGAGCGTTCTCGCCCAGGCCGGACTGGATGAAGCCGAACTGCTGGTTGCGGTCACCTCTTCCGATGAAGTCAACATCATCGCCTGCCAGATCGCCGCGCAGCAGCCGGACGCGCCGACCCGGGTGGCGCGCCTGCGTGAACTCGAATATCTGGCCCTGGCCAAGCAGGGACTCGGCGGCGAAGCCGCGGTGACCGCCGCCATCAGCCCGGAAGAACTGGTCTGCCGGCATGTGGAACGGCTGATCGCCACGCCCGGCGCGCTGCAGGTGCTGGATTTCGCCGAAGGCCGTGCCCAGCTGGTGGCGGTGCGCGCCCTGCATGGCGGCGCCCTGGTCGGCCACGAGATCCGCGAACTGCGCCGGCATCTGCCGCAGGGCATGGACGTGCGCGTGGCCGCCATTTTCCGCAAGGGCAAGGCGGTCAAGCCGGAAGGCATCACCGTCATCGAAGCCGGCGACGAGGTGTTCTTCCTCGCCCACCAGAACGCCATCAAGGCGATGATGAGCGAATTCCGCTCGGCCGACAAACGCCTGACCAAGCGCATCTTCATTTCCGGCGGCGGCGGCATCGGCCGGCGTCTGGCGCGCTCGCTGGAAAAACGCTATTCGGTGAAAGTGCTCGAGCGCTCGCGGGACCGCGCCCGCGGCATCGCCGAAGACCTGCTCAACACCATCGTGCTGGTCGGCGACTGCGCCGATGAAGACCTGCTGCGCGAGGAAAACATCGACCAGACCGACGTGTACTGCGCGCTCACGAATGACGACGAGGCCAACATCCTTTCGGCCATGCTGGCCAAGCGTCTGGGCTGCCCGCGCGTGGTCGCGCTGATCAACCGCGCGTCCTACGCCGAGCTGGTCGAGGGCAGCACCATCGACATCGCGATCAGTCCGCAGTCGGTCACGCTCAGCGCGCTGCTCTCGCACATCCGCGAAGGCGCGCCGGAGCGCGTGTACTCGCTGCGCCGCGGTGCCGCCGAGGCCATCGAGGTGGTGGTGCGCGGCGACCGCCGCAGCTCGCGCGTGGTCGGACGCGAACTCGACGATCTCGAGCTGCCGGAATCGACCACCATCGGCGGCATCGTGCGCGGCGATGAACTGCTGATCGCGCACCATGACGTGGTCATCGAGCCCGGCGACCACATCATCCTGTTCGTCGCCGACAAGCGCGACCTGCCGGCGGTCATCGCCCTGTTCAAAGAAGTGGACTGGCATTGAGCAACCGCATCGGCGCCATGCTGCGGGTGTTCGGCGCGGTGACCGCGCTGTCGTCGCTGATCATCCTGCCGTCCCTGCTGCTGGCCGCCCTGTGGCACGAGCCGACCGTCTTGCCGTTCCTGCAGGCCATGCTGCCGACGCTGGCGGCCGGCGCCGTGCTCTGGTACGTATTCCGCAACAGCCATTACGAACTGCGCCTGCGCGACGGCTTCCTGATCACCGCCGGCATCTGGATCATCGCCGGACTGGTGACCGCCGTGCCGTTCTATCTGGCGCTGCCGCAGCTGAGCTACACCAATGCCGTGTTCGAGTCGACCTCCGGCCTGACCACCACCGGCGCGACCATGCTGATCGGCCTGGATACGCTGCCGAAAAGCCTGCTGTTCTTCCGGTCCTCGCTCAACTTCTTCGGCGGCATGGGCATCGTGATTCTCGCCATCGCCGTGCTGCCGATGCTGAAGATCGGCGGCATGCATCTGTTCAAGGCCGAAAGCACCGGGCCTGTGAAGGACAACAAACTGACTCCGCGCATCGCCGAAACCGCGCGCACCCTGTGGATCGTCTACCTCGGCCTGAACGTGCTGTGCGCGCTGGCCTACTGGTTCGGCGGCATGGATCTGTTCGACGCGGTCAACCACGCCATGGCCACCATCGCCACCGGCGGTTTCTCCACGCACGATGCCAGCTTCGGCCATTGGAACAGCGGTCTGCTCGACGGCATCGCCACCGTGTTCATGCTGCTCGGCGGCGTCAGCTTCAGCCTGCACTGGTATGCCTGGCGCGCCGCCACGGTCAGCCATTACCAGGCCAGCAGCGAAGTGCGCGCCTACTTCGGCATCCTCGCCGGCTTCAGCCTTCTGGTGGCGGTGTTCCTGTGGACGGCCGGCACCTTCGGCAGTTTCGGCGAGTCACTGCGCCATGGCGCCTTCCAGGTGGTGTCGAACATCACCACCACGGGCTTCCTCACCACCGGATTCACCACCTGGCCGGGCATGCTGCCGGTCCTGCTGATCATGATCGGCTTCATCGGCGGCTGCTCGGGCTCCACCGCCGGCGGCATGAAGGTGGCGCGCGTGCAGATGGTGGTTCGTCAGGGTTACCGCGAACTGAAGCAGCTGGTGCATCCGAAAGCGCAGTTCCTGGTGACCATGGGCGGCAAGCGCGTTTCGGAAAGCGTGGTGATTTCGGTGGCCGGATTCTGCGCGCTGTACATCACGGTGTATCTGGTGCTGTTCCTGCTGCTCACCGCCGACGGCGTGGATATCGTGACCGCGTTCTCCTCGGTGGCGGCCTGCATCAACAACATGGGCCCAGCACTGGGCCTGAACGCCATGCACTTCACCGCGCTCAGCGATTTCTCGACCTGGCTGATGAGTTTCGCCATGCTGGTCGGCCGCCTGGAAATCTTCACCATTCTGGTGCTGTTCATTCCGTCGTTCTGGCAGGAATAGCGTTTGAATTAAGCGGCGTTGCGGGCAAGTTAAGAGTGCTCAAGACATACAAAACTGTCCGTTTGAATGAATTGATAAAGCCTTAATCACCTTACATTTGGTATTGCCAGATATGAGGAGCGTTGAAAGATGAGAGATCTGTACTCTTCGATCTTTACCTGTTCACCAGCAGGAGATCCATATAGCTCAGCTACTGCCTGAACAACTATAAGCTGTCCTGATTTAAGACGAACCTGAGCCGTTGCAGTAGATGTTGAATGGCGTTGACGGGATACAGGTTCAATCAAAATTCCTGAATAAGATGCAACATGCCGAGCGGGCGGGTCAAAAGCAAAAATCATCGCAAAAATCAGCGCTACTAAACTAATAATTCCCCAAAAATTCAACTTTTTGTTTTGGAATAAGGACACTTTGTGCTCTGTCGATTGAATTAAGCCGAAACTGCTACGGGTAAGTTCAGTTTAGCCAAGTTTTAGGGCTTCTGGAATGAATGGTTAGGTAGCTTGCTTGAATAATCGTTCAAACAGCCACTTGCCGCCAAGGTTCCAAAAACATATGGGCCAAACTAGAAAGGCGAGTCCAATCACTAAGATTTCTAATTGATAGGCTGTAATTGTGCCTAGGTTGTAACAATCGCTATTACGTGCACAGCCAATTTCTTTGTAAAGCGAACCAATGCGCTGCCAAAAAATAAATGGAAATACGGCTAAAGCTAGCCACCATAATTTGGTAATCAGGCCCCAAATATTGGCCATAAGCCACCTAACGATTGAATTAAGCGGCAGCCGCCGCAGATAAGTTCAGTTTAAACAAATTTCGGGGCGGTTGCTTTTACTGTGCTATGGCCGCCGCCATTTCATCATGTAGGCGCACGGCCTCGTCAAAAGGCAGGTAGCGCACCGCCAGTGTCGGTTCGCTCATGCCAGCATTCACCGTGTCGCAGAACACCGTGGCCATGCCGTGCCGGCGGTCGAACGGCGACTGCTTCAGGTAGACCGCCTGCACTTTACGGGTTTGCGCAAAGCGCCAGTGTTTGCCGATCCAGCCTTCGCGCACCGCAATCAGGCCATTGGCATGCGCATAGCCGGCGTGCCGCGCCCAGATTTTCGACTGCACATACAGCCACGGAATGCCGAGCAGCGGCAACAGCCCGTATACCCCGAACCAGAACACGCAGACCGCGGTGACCGGCAACAGGAAAAACGCCGGTACTTTGAACCGCCGTTTCCAGGCGTTCGGATGCAGCGGCTGCCATTCGGCCACCGGCCAACTGCCGGCCGGCAACACCGCGCCGATGATGTGCGCGATGCCGGCTTCATCGGCAATCGGCGCCAGCGCCCAATGCGATTCCAGCTGTTCGTGTTTCTGGTTGCTGCCGGCGGCGGCATCCACGCGCAGCGCGTAGCGTTTGAACCGGCGCTGCAGCCAGCCCTGTTGCAGGGTCCAGGCCTGGATGCGGGTGCGCGGCAGCGAGCCGTTGAAACGGCTGAGCAGGCCGCGGGTGATCGACAGCCGGTGCGCATCGCTGCGGAGCACGAAGCCGTGGTAATGCAGCAGCGCCTGCAGCATGGAAATCAGGCGCAGCAGGGTGAATGCCGCCAGCAGCACCAGCATGCCGCCCAGCACATAGGTGCCCGGGCCGCCGGTGCCCAGATCGTCGCGATGCGCCATCAGCCAGCCGCCGACCTGTTCGAACAGCGCCTGCGGCAGTTCCCAGTTGAATTGATAGGCGCCGCCGATGCCGGCCGCCACCAGCAGCATGCCCTTGTTGGAAATCAGGCCGAGTTTGAGCAGTTCCCGGGTCGGCAGCTGCAGCAGCACCTGTTCTTCGGCGGCCGGTGCTTCGGCATCAGGCGTGCCGGCGGGCAGCTCCGAACTGCGAATGATGCGCTGCAGCGCCTGCGCTTCGGCAAAGCCGAGCACGCGCATGCGGCCTTCTTCCTTGTCTTCGCCGCCGCCGGTTTCCAGGCGCACTTCCGCCACGTTCATCAGCCGGTGCAGCAGGCCCTGATGCAGGGTCACGTTCTGGATGCGGGTGAATGCGATGTCGCGTACGGTTTTGTGCAGCAGGCCGGAGCGGATCACGATGCGGTCGCCGCCGATGCGGTAGCGGAAGCTGCAATAACGCGCCACCGCCAGCGGCACCATGATGCCGGCGCCGAGCAGGCCCCAGAGTTCGTAGCGGTCGCCGCGCCCGGTAAACAGCAGAATCACGATCGGTACGATGAACTGCCGGAGCACATTGAACAGCTCGAACAGCCACGACAGCGGATGCAGTCGTAGTTCGGGAATGCCGGCCGCTAAGGCCTCAGAGGGCGCTGTCGTCACGGCGGCGTTCCGGTATCAGCGCGTCGCGCAGATCGGTGGCGGTCTGCAGGCTGAAGCCTTGCTGTTTCAGGGCGTGGCTCTCGGTGCCGGCGGTGTGGATCACCAGCGTGGCCAGCCCGCGCGAACGCTCCATCGGGCCGTTGTGGATGTCCAGATGCTGCACCCGCGAACGCGGAATGAAAATTTCCTGCTGCCACCAGCGGCCTTTGCGCAGGCGGAAGCCGCTCTCATCCAGGCGCCAGCGCGTGCAGTGCCAGCGGTTGCGGCCGAAGCTAATGCCCAGCAACAGACCCAAGGCCGCCACCGGCAGGGTAATCGCCAAGCCCGACCAGCCGGGCATCAGGGTCAACGGCAGAATCGTGGCCGGCACCACCGGAATCAGGAACGGCAACAGTCCGAACCAGAACATCAGCGGTTTTGCCGCCGGCTCCAGACCCTGCCAGCCTTCGGCATCCAAATTATTCAGTGTGCTGTTCATTTGTACGGGCTCTTCGTATTCGGATCCTGACGGATGCTAAAGCGTTTGTAGGTCCATTGGTACTGCCGGAAGTCACGCTCGGCAATGGCCTGCACGCGGCGGTTCATGGCGGTGAGTGCGATGTCCAGATCGGCATCGTGCAAGGCCGGTTCCTCGGCCTCGAACACCACATCGAAACCATCACCGCGGCGTTCGGTGTAGGCGAACAATACCGGCGTGCCGGTGCGTTGCGCCAGTTTCGCGATCAGACTCAGGGTCAGCGCGGGGCGACCGAAGAAGGGAATGAATTCACCGCCGCCCTTGCGTGGTTGCTGATCGGGGGTGATGCCGACCACTTCGCCGTTCTGCAGAGCGCGCAGCAGCGGACGCATGGCGGTGGCTTCGGCCGGCACCAGCTGCACATTGGCGCCACTGCGGGCCTTCTGCAGAAAACGCTCCAGACCGGCTTTCTCCGAGGCTTTGTAAACCAGACTGAACGGGCCGCGGGCCGCCATGAATTCAATCAGCAGCTCCCAGTTGCCGTAATGCGGTACCGCCAGCAGAACGCCACGGCCTTGGGCCAAGGCCGCCTGCAGATGGGCTTCGCCGTGGACCTGTTGCACCAGACGCAAAACCCGCGCCCGTGGCCGGGTCCAAATGGCCAGGGTTTCCATCAGGCCCTGGCCCATGGAGCACATCAGCGCCCCGGTCATGGTTTCCCGTGCGGCCTCGTCGATTTCCGGGTGGATCAGCGCCAGATTGCGCCGGGCGATGCGGGTTTCGCGGCTGTCCAGTCGGTAGGCTAGGCCCCCGAAAAGCCTGCCCAGCGCGCGCAGTACCGCCATCGGCAACAGGCCGATCAGCATCGCGAAGCTGTACAGAAGGTGGCCGAACCAGGCGAAACGGGTCATCGGGCCAGTGTAACGGATTCGCCCTTTTCCGGACATCGGCGGAACTTTTCGGTAAGCTCTTGGTCTAACTGTCACACACACCGCAACCCCGGCCCGAAAAACGCATGATTGCCCTTATCCAGCGCGTCAAACAGGCCAGTGTGGCGGTGCAGGGCGAAACCATCGGTGCCATCGATGCCGGCCTGCTGGCCTTGGTGGCGGTGCAGCCCGGCGATACCGACGCAGCCATTGAACGCATGGCCGAGCGCCTGTTGGCTTACCGGGTGTTCAGTGATGCCGAAGGCCGGATGAACCTCTCGGTACAGGCCGTGGCCGGCGGGGTGTTGCTGGTCAGCCAGTTCACGCTCGCGGCCGATACCCGCTCCGGCCTGCGCCCGAGTTTTACCTCGGCCGCCCCCCCGGAACAGGCCTTGGCCGGTTTCAACGCCTTGGTTGAAGCGGTCCGGCGCCGGCATGATCCGGTGGCCACCGGCCGCTTCGGTGCCGACATGCAGGTCAGCCTGGTCAATGACGGCCCGGTGACCTTCTGGTTGGAAACATAAGCCATTTAGATTCAGTAAGTTACTAAGAAAAACCGGCCATCTGTTATAATAGCCGGTTCCCCCTCACCCCTGGCCAGACGAGCGCATATGACCACCCCACGCAATATCAAATCGGAAATCGAGGAACTCATCGCCAAGGGCGTGGATCAGGGCTATCTGACCCTGGCCGATGTCAACGACCATCTGCCGGAAGACCTGATCGACGCCGACGAGATGGAAAACATCATCGGCATGATCAACGACATGGGCATCGTGGTGCACGAGTCGGCGCCGGACATCGAAGCGCTCCTGCTCTCGGGCCGCAGCGTCGGCAGCAGCGTCGACGTGGTCGCCGCTGAAGAGGCCGTGGCCGTGCTGTCTTCGCTCGAGAACGAAGCCGGCCGCACCACCGATCCGGTGCGCATGTACATGCGTGAAATGGGTTCGGTCGACCTGCTGACCCGCGAAGGCGAAATCGTCATCGCCAAGCGCATCGAGGAAGGCCTGAACAAGCTGCATACCGGCCTGGCCAATTTCCCGTGGATCGCCCAGCAGATCCTGGCCGATTACGAAGAACACAAGGCCGGCCGCAAGCGCCTGTCCGAAGTCGTCATCGGCTTCCTCGATCTGGAAGGCGATGAACCGGAACTGCCGCCGGCGGTGGAAGCGGTGGAAGTGGAAGACGACGCCGACGGCGAAACCGCCGTGGTCGAAACAGGCCCGGATCCGCTGGAAGTGGCGCGCCGCATGGAGCTGCTGGCCGATCTGACCGCGAAGTTCCACAAGGCCGTAGACAAATACGGCCTGGAAAACAGCAAGTCGCAGAAACTGCGTCTGGCCATCGCCGACGAAGTGCTGCGCCTGAAATTCCCGCTGGTGCAGACCGATTCCCTGCTCGGCCGCCTGCGCGAAGTGATCGGCGAAATCCGCCGCCATGAAGCCGCGGTGCTGAAGCTGGCGGTGGATGCCGCCAAGATGCCGCGCAAGGATTTCATCAAGGCCTGGAAAGGCAGCGAGACCGACCTGAAGTGGGCTGAAACCGTGATCGGCCGCAAGCAGAAGTGGTCGTCCGGCATCCGCGAACACAAGGACGCCATCATCGCCCAGCAGGAAATCCTGGTCGCCATCGAGAAGGAACTGTACGCGCCGCTGGCCGAAATCAAGCGCGCCAACGATGAAATGCGCTACGGCGAGGAAATGGCGCGCAAGGCCAAGAAGGAAATGGTCGAGGCCAACCTGCGTCTGGTCATCTCGATCGCCAAGAAATACACCAACCGCGGCCTGCAGTTCCTCGACCTGATCCAGGAAGGCAACATCGGCCTGATGAAGGCGGTCGACAAGTTCGAGTACAAGCGCGGCTACAAGTTCTCGACCTACGCCACCTGGTGGATCCGCCAGGCCATCACCCGTTCCATCGCCGACCAGGCGCGCACCATCCGCATTCCGGTGCACATGATCGAGACCATCAACAAGCTCAACCGCATTTCGCGCCAGATGCTGCAGGAAATGGGCCGCGAAGCCTCGCCGGAAGAACTGGCCAAGGCCATGGAAATGCCGGAAGACAAGATCCGCAAGGTGATGAAGATCGCCAAGGAACCGATTTCGCTGGCAACCCCGATCGGCGACGACGAAGACTCGCATCTGGGCGATTTCATCGAAGACAGCAACATCGAGTCGCCGATGGAAAACGCCACCAACATCGGTCTGCGCGAAGCGGTCAATTCCGTACTGGCCGGGCTGACCCCGCGCGAGGCGAAAGTGCTGCGCATGCGTTTCGGCATCGACATGAACACCGACCATACGCTGGAAGAAGTTGGCAAGCAGTTCGACGTGACCCGCGAACGCATCCGCCAGATCGAAGCCAAGGCCCTGCGCAAGCTGCGCCATCCTTCGCGCGCCGACATCATGCGCTCGTTCCTCGATTCGGACAATCCGTAAGCCCTGCGGGCCTATAGCTCAGCGGTTAGAGCAGGGGACTCATAATCCCTTGGTCCTAGGTTCAAATCCTAGTGGGCCCACCAAAACCGAACCCCGCCGCGTGGCGGGGTTTTTCATTCCGGACGGTAGCCGAAGTGCGCGATTTCCCAATCGAATTCCGATGCAATGCGCTGGCGCGAGGCCAGATCGTAGTATTCGGAGAAATGTTCAGTCCGCGTATTGAATCCGCCCTTGTAGGTGCCGAGCCGTTCCGGCGCATAAGGCACGCCAAGATGGCTGCATACCGCCTGCAGGTCTTCATGAAGGCATTCATAGCGGATGAATCGGTCCATCGCCGCTTCGCCGTCGATGCAGTAGACATCGCGGTCATCGGCGAAGCGTTTCGTGCCGGCAAGAAGAAAGCGGCAAGCAGCGCCAGGCGTTCGTCTTCGGAATGGCGCAGGTTCCACCAGAAGCGCGACACCATTTTGTCGTAAGGATTGCGGATGACGCAGAACTTGTAGTAAGCATTGAAAATTTCATGGCCGAGGTGTTCGCGCACCAGTACCGCAGGCATGTGGTTGAACCAGACGTCGGTGTTGCTGCGGCCGTGCATCCGGCTTCCGATGATGCCATAGGCGCTCACGGTTTCGGCGCGGGCATGTTCGGGCCGCCAACTGCCCGGCGGCAGGCAATGCGGCTCGAAATAGATCTCGACCGAGGTGCCGGCGGTCTTCTTGGTCTTGAAGTACAGGAAGCGTTTAC
>NZ_JAPDUI010000057.1 GCF_025980345.1 Arenimonas sp. GDDSR-1
AACGTCCGGAGAAGAACCCGTCTTCGGACTGCAGCTTCAGGCCAGCCTCATAGGACCAGACATACTCGGGACGGTAGGTTTCCGGAATCACCGTCGAGCGTCCGTTGAAACCGCCGGATTTGAAGCCACGGGTCGCCGAGAAATAGCCCATGCTGTTTTTGCTGAAGGCCTTCTGGATCGAGGCGGTCGGGGTCCAGGCAGACCAGTCATCGCTGACGCTGAAGGCGACATCCGGGTCACTGACGCCGAGAATATCGGAATAGTAGGAGGTGGTCCGGCTGTAATCCTTGCTGTCCTTGCTGTAACGCAAGCCCGCCGACACTTCCCAGCCGTCCTTGAACTGCCAGTTGCCGGTTGCGAAGAAAGCCATGCTCTTGTTATCCAGATCATCCTCTGAAGTGCGCAGAAAACTGACCGGAAGGTCAAAGAACTTCAGGAAGTCATCGGAATTGGAGACCTGGCTGGACGGCACCTGTTCATCCATGTAGTACAGACCGAACACCGCGTTGAAATTGCGCCCGTTGTCGTAATGCAGGTTGATTTCCTGGCTGAGCTGTTTCTGGTCGATTGACAGGAAAATATCGGCCAACTGGTATTCGGAACCGTCCATATCGACGTACGAATCCACCTTCAGTTTGCGATAGCCGGTGATGGAGTGCAGCTGCCATTCGGGGGTGAAATCCCATTTCATGGTGACCGCGATGCCCTGCTGGGTGAGCTTCTGGCCTTCATCGCCGGTAAACGAGGTCCTGGATTTGAAATCGTATTCCCCGGTCGGCGGCGCCACCAGCTGCGTGTAGGGATTGAAATTGATCGGGTCGTCGAAAATGGCATCCCCGAGATCATAGGAATACAGGCCCCCCATCGGCTGGCCGAGCGTCAGGGCTTCGTCTTGCTTGGTGTAATCAAGCGAAACCACGGCACTGAAGGTATCGCTCGGCTTGAAAGCGAGCTTGCCGCGGATGGTCTTGATGTTCTGGTCGTTGTAATCCTTGCCGGTGGCCGGATCGGTGACATAGCCGTCGTGGGTCAGCCAACCGGCCGAGAGGCTGCCGGCCACGGTATCGCTGAATTTTCCGCTGAAGTAGGCACGCGCTTCGGCCAATCCGAGATTGCCGACAGAAAGCTCGACTCTGCGGTCTTCGTCCTCGAACGGGTTCATCGTCGTGATCTTGATGGCGCCGCCGGTGGTGTTCTTGCCGTAATAGGTGCCCTGCGGTCCGCGCAGTACTTCCACCTGCTGGACGTCAAACATTGAAAACAGCGCGCCCTGGACGCGCGGATAATAGACTTCATCGATGTAAATGCCGACACCGGGATCAAAAGACTGCAGGGCATCGGGCTGTCCGATGCCGCGGATATAGGCATTCACGGTATTGGACGAACCGGCACCCTGCACGATGTTCAGGTTGGGGACAGCCCCTTGAATGCCGTCGATTTTACTAGCCTGGATGTCGCGCAGATCTTCCGAACCGAACACGCTGACGGCGACCGGCGTTTCCTGAATGCTCTCGGAATTCCGGCGTGCGGTAATGGTCACGCCATCGATTTTGTTTTCGGCGCCGACCGCAGATTTTTCATTGGCGGCAGGCTGCTGGGCATGCACCGAGAATGACGCTAGCGAAAGGCCGATGGCAAGACTCAAGTAGTTCTTCTTCATGATGCTCTCCGTGAACATGAAATCCTGAAACTCAGTACAGTCCGACAGAACAGGACCTGCGGCAACCTGCCGACATGTTTCATACAATAGTCGGAGTTGACAAAAACTGCAAGCCGGACAAGCCGTTAGGTGATTTTGACGCTTTCCAATGGAGGCCGCGGGAACCCTTTGCCCTGCCACCGGTCCTGTCTGATGACGGACCCGTCACATCGCTGCGCAAACGGCGATGCTATGATTTATCCATACTGCCGGGAATCCACCATGTCAAAATCCGTTTTCAGCGCCCTCGCCTTCCTGCTTCTGCTCACTGCCTGCGCCAGCGGCCCCACCATCCGTTATTTCCCGCCACAGGCCACCATCAAGGAATTGAAACAGCAACCCGACGGCCAGTGGCAGATCCAGATCCGAATCCAGAACTTCAGCACCGGCGCCATGGATTTCAGCGAAATAAAGCTGAAGCTCCAGTTCCAGGACGGTGAATGGGCCGAAATCGGCAGTCCGGAGTCGGTCAATATCGGAGCCAACAATGCCGAGCTGCTGACGCTGAAACTGCCGTTGAGCGCGTCCACCCGGGAAATCATCAGGGACCGCCAGGAGAAATCGCAGCCCCTGCGCTACCGGCTCGAAGGCAGCCTGCGCAGCCGTGATCCGGGGCGGAGCTATCCCCTCAAATACGAAGGCCGGCTGAATCCCGCTCCCGGGCTTGCCGGCGTTTACCGATAACCCTACGGACTCTCCATGAATACCTATAAAGCCCCCTTGAAAGACATGAAATTCGTGCTGTTCGATGTTCTGAACGCCGAAAAGGCTTATGCCGGCCTGGACTTCGCCAATGCCGACCGGGACCTGCTCGATGCCGTTCTGGACGAAGCGGCGAAATTCGCCGAATCGGTGCTCGCCCCGATCAACGGCAGCGGCGATGAGGAAGGTTGCCATCATGATCAGGCCACCGGTGCCGTGCGCACGCCGGCCGGATTCACCGAGGCCTACCGGCAGTTCGTCGATGCCGGCTGGAACGGCCTGAGCGCACCGGAGGCGTTCGGCGGCCAGGGCCTGCCGGAAAGCATCGCCTGTGCTTTCAAGGAAATGATCGATGCCGCCAATCTCAGCTGGGGCGCCTACCCGCTGCTGTCGCACGGCGCCGTCGAGGCCCTGAAACACTACGGCGATGCCTGGCAGCAGCAGATTTTCCTCAACAACATCGTGTCCGGCCGCTGGACCGGCACCATGTGTTTGACCGAGCCGCATTGCGGCTCCGACCTCGGACTGCTGAAAACGCGGGCAACGCCGAATGCGGATGGCACCTATGCCATCACCGGCACCAAGATCTTCATCACCGGCGGCGAGCACGACCTGACCGACAACATCATCCATCTGGTGCTGGCGCGGCTGCCCGATGCGCCGCCCGGGGTCAAAGGCATCTCGCTGTTCATCGTGCCCAAAATCGATGTCGATGCCGATGGCAACCTGTTGCAGCCCAATGCCGTGCGCTGCGGCTCGATCGAGCACAAGATGGGCATCAAAGGCTCGGCCACCTGCGTGATGAATTTCGACGGCGCCCGCGGCTGGCTGATCGGCGAAGCCAATCGCGGCTTGAATGCCATGTTCATCATGATGAACTCGGCACGCATCGCGGTGGCCCTGCAAGGACTCGGCCTGATCGACCGGGCCTACCAGAACGCCCTCGCCTACGCCAAGGACCGCCTGCAGATGCGCGCCGCCAGCGGTGCCGCCTTCCCCGACAAACCGGCCGACCCGATCATCGTGCACCCCGATGTCCGGCGCATGCTGCTGACCTGCAAGGCGCTGGCCGAAGGCGGGCGCTGTCTGGCCTATCAGGCCACGCTGCAGATCGACCGCGTCGACCATGCCCGCGATGCCGAACAAAAAGCCGAAGCCGAATTGATGCTGGGCTTCCTGACCCCGATCGTGAAAGCGGCGCTGACCGAATGGGCCAACGAATGCACCTACCATGCCCTGCAATGCTTCGGTGGTCACGGCTACGTGCGGGAATGGGGCATGGAACAGCTCGCGCGCGATGCCCGCATCACCACCATCTACGAAGGCACCACGCAGATCCAGGCCCTCGACCTGCTCGGCCGCAAGACCCTGCATACCGGCGCCGCCGGCATGAAGCGCTTCATCGGCCAGATCGAGGCCTTCTGTGCCGCCAACCCCGACAGTGAATTCCTTCCGGCGCTGCAGGATTCGGTCAGGCTCTGGTCGGACATCACCGCTGAAATTAGCGCGATGACCGCCGAAGATGCCAATGCACCGGGCGCGGGCGCCTACGATTATCTGTTTCTCTCTGCCTACATTTGCCTGGCTTACTGGTGGGCGGAAATGGCCCGTGTCGCCGCCGCCGGCAACGATGACGCGCTGGCGCGCTCGAAAACCGAAACCGCGCGCTTTTACTTCGCCCGGATCCTGCCGCGGACGGCCCAACATGCCGCCGCGATCCGAAGCGGCAGCCGCAGTCTGATGGCAATGGACAGCGGTCTGTTCTGAGCCCGACTGTCCGGAGACGAAAAAAGAGCCGCAATGCGGCTCTTTTTTCGTTGGTCGGGACGGCGGGATTCGAACCCACGACCCTTTGCCCCCCAGGCAAATGCGCTACCAGGCTGCGCTACGCCCCGTTCAAGACAACATTATAACGCAAGGTGCCGGTCTCAGCCGAGCAGTCGCAGGATTTCTTCGAGCTCGGTCTTCAAAGCCTTTATGGCATGTGCATCCATCGATGCCGCCTGATCACGCCGGCCACCGCCTTCGAGGCGCAGACGTGCGCCGCCGATGGTATAGCCCTGATGATAGAGAAGATCGCGGATTTCACGCACTTTCAGCACATCATGGTGCTGGTAATACCGGCGGTTGCCGCGGCGCTTGACCGGATTCAGGGTTTCGAATTCGGTTTCCCAGTAACGCAGGACATGCTGTTTGACATCACACAGCTCGCTGACCTCACCGATGGTGAAGTAGCGTTTGGCCGGTATGGGCGGAAGTTCCTTATTGCTGCCCGGATCCAGCATAATTTTCCACGCGCTCTTTCAGTTTCTGGCCAGGACGGAAGGTGACTACGGTACGCGCGGTAATCGGGATTTCCTCGCCGGTTTTGGGATTGCGGCCCGGGCGTTGGTTCTTGCGGCGCAGGTCGAAGTTGCCGAAGCCCGAAAGCTTCACTTGCCGGCCGGACTCCAACGCACCGCGCAGGGTATCGAAGAACATGTCGACGAATTCTTTCGCTTCACGCTTGTTGAGTCCGACTTCTTCGAACAAACGATCCGCCATTTCTGCTTTGGTCAATGCCATAAAAATAAACCTCTGTATCGATATGAAACTCAGCCGCGCAACACGGCTTGGCAGTCGTTGGCCAATGACGCCAGCACCTCTGAAATCGATGTTTCGATTTCCGAGTCGTTTAGAGTGCGCGAAAATTCATGCAAAATCAAGCCTATAGCCAGACTTTTTGAAGATTCCGGCAGACCGGCGCCCCGATAGACGTCGAAAAGCACCGTGGACTGCAGACGATCGCCCAGTGTTTGGCGCACACAGGCCTCGATTTCCGCCCATTGCACCGACTCCGGAACCACCAGCGCCAAATCACGCCGGACGCTGGGGAAACGGGATACCGGCAGCGCCGAAGGCAGGGCGCGCGGCGGCAAAGCCGACAGGTCCAGCTCGAAAGCATAGACATCACCCGGTAGATCCAGGGCTTTATTCAGAGCCGGATGCAAGGCACCGACCAGACCGACGTCCTTGCCGGCGACTTCAATGACCGCCGAGCGGCCCGGATGCAGATAGGCCGCATGCGCCGGACGGTAGGAGGCTTGGAAGCCGAGGCGCGCGAGGGCGGCATCCACGGCGGCACGGGCGTCATAGAAGTCGACAGCCCCCGGTTTGCTGCTCCACTGTTCGGCCAAACTCGGACCGCAGAGCACGGCGGCGGCGCACTGGCGCTCGAGCGGCGCCTGGGTGCCCTGAGCCGTAAACACACGGCCGATTTCAAACAGTCGCAGACGGGTCTGCTGGCGGGCGGCATTCGCGGTGAGTGTGCTGACCAGACCCGGCAGCAGCGAGGTGCGCATCACCGCCATTTCGGCGCTCAGCGGATTGGCCAAGGCCAATGCGCCGGCCTGCAACTGCCAGGTGTCCAGCAACGCGGCGTCGACGAAGGCGTAATTGATGGTTTCCTGGATATCCAGCGCAATCAGCTGGCTGCGCAGGGCCGACTCGTCCAGCGCCGACTCGCTGCGCGCCACCAACGGTACTTCACCGCTCGGCGTGCGCATGGGAATCTGTTCGTAACCGACAATCCGGGCGATTTCCTCGATCAGATCCTCTTCGATGGCGATATCGAAACGACGGCTCGGTGCGGTCACCTGCCAGCCATCGGCAACGGCCGCGACCTGCATGCCGAGCGCGAGAAGAATCTGCTGGACCCGTGCATCATCCACAGCTATGCCGAGCACCCGGGCCAGACGCTGGCGGCGCAGCAGCACCGGAACGGCAACCGCAATGTGTTGTGGTGATTCGGCAAGCACCACCGGACCGGCTTGGCCGCCAAGAATTTCCAGAACCAGCGCGCTGGCACGCTCGAGGGCGAGCGCCGGCAGGGCCGGATCGACACCGCGTTCGAAGCGGTGAGACGCATCGGTATGCAGGCCGAGCTTGCGGGCCCGGCCGATGATGGATTCCGGTGCGAAATGGGCGCTTTCCAGAAAGACCCGGGTCGTCTCCGCACTGACGCTGGTGTCGAGTCCACCCATCACGCCGGCGACGGCGATGGCACGATCGGCATCGGTGATCACGGTGAATTCGGGACTCAACTCGGCCTGTTTGCCATCCAGCAAGCCGCAGCTTTCACCGGCAAGGGCACGCCGGACACCAATCGGACCCGTGAGCTTGTCGGCATCAAAGGCGTGCATCGGCTGACCGAGCTCCAGCATCACGAACTGGGTGATGTCGACCAGCGGCGACAATGGACGGATACCCGAGCGCTTCAGCGCCTCGCTCATCCACAGCGGCGTGACGGCATTCGGATTCAGGCCTTCGATGACCCGGCCGCAGTAGCGCGGGCAGTCGGTTTCAGCAGCAACTTTGACTTCAATACGGCTGCCGGAAGTGACCGGCACTTCCGGAATCTGCATCGGAACCACACGGGTCTGCAGGGCCGCCGCCAGATCGAAGGCAATGCCGCGGATGGAAAAGCAGTCGGCCCGGTTCGGCGTCAGTTTGAGCTCGAAGCGGGCATCCGGCAATCCGAGATAGTCCGCCAGCGCGGTGCCGACCGGCGCATCCGCCGGCAATTCCAGCAGACCGGAGGCATCGGCATCGATGCCGAGTTCTTTCGCCGAACACAGCATGCCGGCCGAATCGATGCCGCGCAGCTTGGCGGCCTTGATGGCGAAACCGCCGGGCAGCTCGGCACCGATCTGCGCCAAAGGAGCTTTCAGCCCGGCCCGGGCATTGGGCGCGCCGCAGACGATCTGCACCGTTCCGCTGCCGGTGGCGACCTGGCAGACGTTCAGACGGTCGGCTTCCGGGTGTTTTTCTAGCGACAGGATTTCGGCCACGACCACGCCGGTCAGTACCGCGCCGATCGGTGTATCGTCCTCGACCTCCAGACCGATCGCGGTCAGGCAGGCCGAGAGCGTATCGTGGCCGGCATCGGTTTGAATGTGTTGTCGGAGCCAACTTTCAGGAAACTTCATATCTCATCTATCCGTAGCGTGCGCAGAGCGCATCGTCAATCAGGCGAACTGCCTCAGGAAACGCGTGTCGTTTTCGAAGAAGCTGCGCAGATCGTTCACGCCGTAACGCAGCATGGCGAAGCGCTCGATGCCGAGACCGAAAGCGAAACCGGTATAGCGTTCCGGGTCGATGCCGCAACTGCGCAGGACATTGGGATGCACCATGCCGCAACCGAGCACTTCCAGCCATCGGGTACTGCCATCGGGCTGTTTCCAGGCGATATCCACTTCCGCCGAGGGCTCGGTGAACGGGAAATAGCTCGGCCGGAAACGCATCTCGAAATCCTGCTCGAAGAACGCACGCACGAACGCGGCCAGCGTGCCTTTCAGATCGGCGAAGCTCGAGGTCTCGTCGATCAGCAGGCCTTCCATCTGGTGGAACATCGGGGTGTGGGTCTGGTCGGAATCGGAGCGGTAGACCTTGCCCATGGCGATCATGCGCAGCGGCGGCTTGTTATCCTTCATGAAACGCACCTGCACACCCGAGGTGTGCGTGCGCAGCAGATGGCCGCTGGGAAAATAAAAGGTATCGTGCATCGCGCGCGCCGGATGGTGCGGCGGGAAATTCAATGCTTCGAAATTGTGCCAGTCGTCTTCGACTTCCGGCCCTTCAGCCGTTTGATAGCCCAGACGCGAGAAGATTTCGCTGATGCGCTCCAGCGTTTTGCTCACCGGGTGTGCGTTGGCCGGCAGCAACCCGCGGCCCGGTTGGGTCACATCGATGCGTTCGGAAGCCAGGCGACGGTCCAGCGCGGCCTGCTCAAGCACGTGTTTGCGCGCGGCAATGGCGTCGGCAACGGCTTCTTTGGCGCGGTTGATGGCTTCACCGGCCAGCTTGCGCTGTTCGGGTGCCAGCGTACCGAGCTGTTTGAGTTGCAGCGTGATTTCGCCCGACTTGCCGAGCAGCGCTACGCGCAGGGCGTCCAACGCGTCGAGGTCTCCGGCATCGGCGATCTGCTGCAGCGCCTTTGCGGTCAATTGATCGATTGTGCTCATCGGATTCCAGAGGGAATTTCAAATGAAAATGGGGAAGGACTTGCGCCCTTCCCCATTGTCGGTTTCAGCCCTGCTCGTGCAAAGCGTCAAGCTGCAATCAGGCCGCGAGGGCGCTCTTGGCCTGCTCGGCGATTTTGGCGAAAGCCGCGGCATCGTGGATCGCGATGTCGGCGAGCGCCTTGCGGTCCAGCTTGATGTTGGCTTTCAGGACGCCGTTCATGAAGCGGCTGTAGCTCAGGCCGTTGATGCGGGCAGCCGCATTGATGCGGGTGATCCACAGGCTGCGGAACTGGCGCTTGCGCTGCTTGCGGCCGATGTAGGCGTATTGCGCGGCTTTGGTGACGGCCTGCTTGGCGACGCGGAAGACTTTACGGCGTGCGCCGTAATAGCCTTTGGCCAGCTTCAGGATTTTCTTGTGTCGGGCGTGTGCGGTGACACCACGTTTGATTCGTGCCATGGTTCAATCCTCCTTAGAGATAGGGCAGCATGCGGTCCAGACGGCCTGCATCTTCGGCGCGGACGTGATTCGTCTGGCGCAGATTGCGTTTGCGTTTGGTCGCTTTCTTGGTGAGGATGTGGCTACGGTTGGCGTGGCCGCACTTGTATTTTCCGGATGCCGTCTTGCGGAAGCGCTTGGCGGCCGCCCGGTTGGTCTTGATTTTATTCTTGGCCATTGGGGGATGATCCTTTTCGGTGGTTAACTGACCAGGCGATGGCTTGCGCCATTCTTTCCGTCCTGCCTGTGTCGCGAGTGGACGCTTGCGCGTCCGATGTCCAATTGCGCTACCCGAAGGCGACGGCTGCGCGGCCGCTTGGCGAACCAAGAGCCGACCATTATGACCGGTTTTTCGGGTCCGGGCAAGTCAAATCAGGCTAAAAATGAATGAAAACCGGCTGTTAGCCGGTTTTATTCAGGAAAAAATCAGACGGCAGCGGAATCCGCCGGTCCGGTCATTTTTTCTTGGGAGCGATCATCATGATCATCTGACGGCCTTCCAGACGCGGCCGGGACTCGATGACGGCCTCTTCGGCCAGATCGGTCTCGATGCGCTTGGCCATTTCAACGCCGAGCTCCTGGTGCGACATTTCGCGACCTTTGAAGCGAATGTTGACCTTGACCTTGTCGCCCTCTTCCAGGAAGCGGCGGACGTTGCGGAGTTTGATGCTGTAATCGCCGACGTCGGTGGTTGGCCGGAATTTGACTTCCTTGATTTCGACCACTTTCTGCTTCTTCTTGGCGGCAGCGGCTTTCTTCTGCAGTTCGAAGCGGTATTTGCCGTAATCCATGACGCGGCAGACCGGCGGATCCTGATTGGGCTGGATTTCGACCAGATCCATGCCGGATTCTTCGGCGAGCGCGAGCGCTTCATCGCGGCTCAGGACGCCGACCATCTCGCCGTCGGCGCCGATGACGCGGACGCGCGGGACGCGGATTTCGTGGTTCTTGCGGTTACCTTTTTCTGAAACGGGCGTATTGATTAGTCAATCCTCTTGGGGAAATGGGCCCGCAGCTCAGTGCTGCGGGGTTTCTGCTTGCAGGCGTTCGATGAAGGCGTCGATACTCATGACCCCCAGATCCTCGCCTGAACGGGTCCGTACCGCAACCTGTCCGTTCTCTTTCTCGCGGTCACCGACCACCAGCAGATAAGGCACCCGTTGCAGGGTATGCTCGCGGATTTTATAGCCGATCTTCTCATTACGCAAATCCTTGGCGGCCCGGAAGCCTTTCTTGACCAGGGCTTGCTGCACGGAATCGACGAAATCGGCCTGGGCATCGGTGATGTTCATCACCACCGCCTGAACCGGTGCCAGCCAGGTCGGCAGGGCGCCGGCATGGCTTTCGATGAGGATGCCGATGAAACGCTCCATGGAGCCGACGATGGCCCGGTGCAGCATGACCGGGTGGCGCTTGCTGGAGCTTTCATCGATGTATTCGGCGCCAAGGCGCTCGGTCATCATGAAATCGACCTGCATGGTGCCGACCTGCCAGCCACGGCCGATGGAATCGCGCATATGGTATTCGATCTTCGGGCCGTAGAACGCCCCCTCGCCCGGCAACTCTTCCCATTGCACGCCGCAGGCGCCCAGCGCGGCACGCAGGGCATGCTCGGCTTTGTCCCAGGTGGCGTCGGTGCCCAGGCGCTTTTCAGGGCGCAGGGCGATTTTCAGGGAAATGTCGGTGAAGCCGAAATCGGCATACACGGCCATGGCCTGGCGGTGGAAGGCGGTCACTTCCGACTCGATCTGGTCTTCGGTGCAGAAGATGTGGCCGTCGTCCTGGGTGAAGCTGCGCACGCGCATGATGCCGTGCAGCGCGCCCGAAGGCTCGTTGCGGTGGCAGGAGCCGAATTCGCCGTAGCGGATCGGCAGGTCGCGGTAGCTGTGCAGACCATGGTTGAAGATCTGCACATGCCCGGGGCAGTTCATCGGCTTGACCGCGTAGGTGCGCTTTTCCGATTCGGTGAAAAACATGTTTTCTTTGTAGTTGTCCCAGTGTCCGGACTTCTTCCACAGCGACACGTCGAGAATCTGCGGGCAGCGCACTTCCTGGTAGCCGGAGTCGCGGTACACGCCGCGCATGTACTGCTCGACCACCTGCCACAACGCCCAGCCCTTCGGATGCCAGAACACCATGCCCGGCGCTTCTTCCTGCTGGTGGAACAGATCGAGTGCCTTGCCGATGCGGCGATGATCGCGCTTTTCCGCTTCTTCCAGCTGGAACAGATAGGCTTTCAGGTCTTTTTCATTCAACCAGGCCGTGCCGTAGATGCGGCTGAGCATGGCGTTGTTGGAATCGCCGCGCCAGTAAGCACCGGCCACTTTCATCAGCTTGATGGCACGCAGCTTGCCGGTATCCGGTACGTGCGGGCCGCGGCACAGGTCGGTGAATTCGCCCTGCGTGTACAGCGACAGATCCTCGCTTGCCGGGATGGAAGCGATGATTTCCGCTTTATAGTGCTCGCCGATGCCTTTGAAAAAGGCCACCGCCTCATCACGCGACTTCACGCTGCGCGATACGGCATGCGCTTCCTGGATGATCTTCGCCATTTCGGCTTCAATCTTCGGCAGATCTTCCGGCGTGAACGGACGCTCATAGGCGAAATCGTAATAAAAGCCGTTGTCGATGACCGGGCCGATGGTGACCTGCGCGCCGGGATACAGGCGCTGCACGGCCTGGGCCAACAGGTGCGCGGAAGAATGGCGCAGGATTTCCAGCGCATCCGGGTGCTTTTCGGTCACGATTTCCAGACTGGCATCGCTTGCGATGGTATGCGCGGTATCGACCAGCTTGCCGTCGACCTTGCCGGCCAGAGCCGCTTTGGCCAGACCGGCGCCGATGGATGCGGCGACCTCATGCACGGTGACGGGATTTTCGAACGGCCGTTTGGAGCCGTCGGGCAAAGTAATGGTGATCATAGATTCGCAGGGTGAAGAGTATCGATGGACGCCGAGCGTCCGCTGTCGCGCTCAGCCATGGAGATGCATTGTCATCATGGGTGTGGACATGTCGCACTCTCGACGCAGGGCGCCGCCTGTATTTGTTAAATATAAGTTAGGCTTTTTGGGCCGGAAAGTCAATCAGAATCGGGTGTTACGCCGGTTTTGAGCTAAAAAAAACACCGCCGGAGCGGTGTTTTTCCCAACCCGAGGAGGTTTTATCAGAAACCGCTGACGTTCAGGCGATCACCGGTGAGGGTTTTGCCTTGCAACGACGGGGTCGGCGTACCGTTCAGCAGCGCCGCCTTGATTTGCGCGGCGGTGGCACCGGGGTTGATGGCCTTGTAGAGCGCGGCTGCACCGGTCACGTGCGGGGTCGCCATGGATGTGCCGCTGTAGCTGCCGTAGCCCGAAACCACACTGGCGTTCTTGCCATTACCGGAAGCCACCGGCAGGGTCGACTGGATGGCCGAACCCGGAGCACCGATATCCACCGTGGTGGCGCCGTACTGCGAGTAGGAAGCCAAGCTGCCATCGCTGGCCAGAGCGGCCACAGCAATCACGTTCGGAACGTTGTAACCGCTCGGATAGGCAGCCGTGGCGTCATTGTTGGCACCGCTGTTGCCAGCGGCGGCAATGAACAGGATATCTGCGGCATTGGCGCGGCTGAT